>DATEGB010000049.1:0-17292 GCA_035280365.1 Candidatus Dormiibacterota bacterium
CGTGGTCGACCGGCCCCCATTCGAGGACCTGTACCGGGAGTTCCTGGGCCGCATCTACGCCTACGTCCGGGCCCAGGTCGGGGCGTCCGCCGACGCCGAGGACATCACGGCGCAGGTGTTCATGAACGCCTACCAGGCCTATGCGCGGTTCGAGGCCCGCAACACGACCCCCGCCGCGTGGCTCTTCCGCATCGCCCGCAACGCGACCCTCGACCACTTCCGCGCCTCGGGTCGCCGGGAAAGGCTGCGGCGCACGATCGAGCATCAGCCGGTGGCCGAGGCAGACCCGGCGGGGATGGCGGAGGAGCGCATCCAGTACCGCGCTCTCCTGGCCCACGTCGCCCAGCTGCCGGAGCGGCAGCGCGACGCGATCTCGCTGCGCCATTCCGGATTGAGCTTCGACGAGGTCGGCAAATTGATGGGCTGCAGCGAGGACGCGGCCAAGATGCTGTATCACCGGGCCTTGAAGGCGTTGAAGGACGCGGTCCAGAGGCAAGACGCGTGAACGATCAGAACGACGAGCTGGAGCTCCAGGCGCTGCAGCGCGAGCTCGACGACGCCTTCGCCACCACGCGCCCGCGGCGCAACTACGAGGACGAGCTCTGGCTTGCGCTTCAGCAGCTGCGGCCGGCATCCAGCCGCCTGGCCGGATTCTTGGGCGTGTTTCGCAACGTGCCGATGGTCCCCGCGGCGGCGGTGGCCGCGACGCTCGTCGTGGTCATCGGCGTCGGGCTGCTCGCTTACAGCGGCGTCGGTCGCGGTCCGAGCGGAGCCAGCACCGCCATGTCCAACGGCGCCGGCCAGTCGCGGATACCCGCCGACCTCGCCCAGGGCGCGTTCGGCAAGCTGCCGTCGCCGGTTTTCACGCCCGGCAAGACGACAGGCGGTGGCGTCACGGCCCCGACCACCGCGAACTACGCGGCAGCGATCCAGTACGTCTGGGCCGGGACGGTGACGGTCGGGGCGACGACCGCGCGCGTCTACCGCTACCGCGAGCCGTCGGCAGACGTCGCCGACCAGTTCGCGTCGGGGCTGAGCGCCGTTCTGCGCGACCGGCCCCCGGGATTCCTCGGCTCGTACTCCGCGGCCACGTACACGCTGAAGGTGCGCGGCACGGTGCAGTCGCCTCCGTCAAGCCCGGCATTCTTCATCTTCTCGTCGCTGTCCATGCCGCCGATCGAGGCCGCGGGGGCAAGCCAGGCGGACCTCGCGACGATGTTCCTCGCCGCGCACAGGCTCATCCCGGACTGGCCATACGCGGTCAGCGTCGACAGCAGCGGCGACCCGGTGAAGGTCCGCTACGCGCGGCAGTTCGACGTGCCGGGCTACGGTCCGTCGTACCTGGTCGACGCAAACGGCGACCCCTATGGGCTGGAGGTCGACCTCAGCGCGAACCGCCCCGTCCTCGCGTCGGGTCTGCTGCCGCTCAGCCTTGATGGCGCGGACTACAACATCGTGTCGCCGAGCCAGGCGGTGATGCCGGCGCTCGCGCCACCGTCGGTGGCCGGCCCTACGCCGCCGCCGACCGCGATCCTGACCCGGGCCGAGCTCGTTTACGTGCTGGTCCCGGCCGGCGACCACAGCTTCTACGAGCCCGCGTATCTCTACACCGGCACATTCCAGGTCAAGGGCCAGACGTACACGGCGCACCTGTTGATGCCGGCGGTGGACCCGTCGCAGCGCACCCAGTAGTCCTCACGATCGGGCACTCGACCAGGTCGCTCGACGAGCTGGTCGAGCTGCTGCGTCACCACGGTGTCGAGCTGCTGGTGGACGTACGCACGGTGCCGGCGTCGCGGCGCATGCCGCACTTCGCCAAGGCTTCGCTCGAGCCATCGCTCCCGGCGCACGGCATCGCCTACCGGCACATGCCCGAGCTCGGCGGTCTGCGCAAGCCGAAACCCGATTCGACCAACACGGGATGGCGCAACGTTTCCTTTCGCGGCTATGCCGACTACATGCAGACGCACAATTTCTGGGCGGCAATTCAGCGCCTCGAGGACCTGGCGCGTGAGCGGCGCGTCGCGGTCATGTGCGCCGAGGCGGTGCCCTGGCGATGCCACCGCTCGCTCATCGCCGACGCTCTTGTCGTGCGCGGCGACGAGGTGCGGCACATCACCGGCATAAGCGCTCCGGCGCCCCACCGGCTGACGCTGTTCGCCCGCGTCGAAGACGGGCGCATCACATATCCCTCGACCGATACACTCCCGGTCTAGTGTCCCGCCTCCGAGGTTCCTCGCATCTTCGCTGGCCTCAGCGGCCGGGCGCCTACGGCGCTGAAGCCTGCGTCGACTCCTGCGCGCGATCAGTCACGCATCTACGGGATGCGCTCCCTCGCGTGCTCGTCGTCTCCTTGGCTCCGACCGCCGATCCCGCGAATATGCTTCGGAACCCGGAGTCGCGACACTAGAGGGGAATGGGCAAAAAGCAAGTCCGGACGCAGATGCGGAAGATCCAGCCGAAGGTGGCTGCCTCCAACACCGGCGGGTCGACGCGCAAGCAGCGCGAGCGGTACGTCCAGTCCGGCGGAATGCTCCAGGGCTACGCCCCTGACTACGTGATGCGGATCGGGTACATCTCGATCGGTGTCGGCGTGGTCTGCCTGCTCGTGATCGCGGCGTGCCTGTTCTTCCTGCCCGCCATCTACGGGTGGTCTGACGCCGTGGCGGCCGCCGTCGCGTGGGTGGTGCCGATCGCGCTCCTGGCGAGCTTCGTCGGGCCCGGATTCCGGCTGGCGATGAGGGATCGGCGCGTCGAGCCGAGGCTGGTCCAGGGCCAGCTCGTCGGCGCGAGCTCCGTGAGCACCTCGGTCGGGCTGGGCATGATGATGGTCCAGACACGCGGCGGCGTGGAGCAGTACCTGGTTCCCCCGGCCCGGCTGAAGCAAGTGCCCGGCAACCAGGTCAACGTCGTCCTGACGGTGACGCCGAACCTCAAGCACGTGAAGTCCGTCGGCGTCATGGGGCAGCGCATGGTGGGCCGGGTCGAGCCTCCGGTGCCGCCGGTGATGCGCCGGTTGCAGCTGTTTCCGCTTCTGACGCCACTCGGTCTGGCCGTCGCGGCAGTCGTCGGCGACGACGCCGTCGCCCTGGCGCCGATCCAGCCCTCCGCGCTGCACGCAGTCCTGGCCGTCGTCACCGGGACGGTGCTGGCGGGCGCCGTCTACGGCGTCAGCTATCTCCTCCAGCGCAGGATGATGGAAGAGGTCCAGGCGCTGGTGCCGAAGACCTAACCGACCTCGACCGTCACCGTCTGGATCGAGTTGTTGCCGTAGCCGAGCCGGTTCCACTCCGCCTGCTCGGGCTGCGTGGCGCCGGTTTCGTCGGTGGCGCGGGAGCGCAGCGTCGTGGCGCCGGTCTCGGCGACGCTCGCGGCGTAGCGCCACGGCCGCCAGGCGAAGCGCTCCGACGCCGCCGCCTCGGCGGCATGCCACTGACCGTCGCCGACCCTGACCTCGATGCGCGTGACCGTCGCCGATCCCGACCATGCCAGGCCTCGGATCACAAGGCGCCCCGCGCCCACGCGCGCCCCGTCCTCGGGGTCGATGATCAGGGACCGCACCCTCTGCTGCGTCACCGGCTTGCCCTCCCCGTACACGTACCGCTGCGCCTGGAAGTAGCCGGCGAAGGGCGCGTCGGTGACCTCGATCTCGTTCAACCATTTGACCGACGCGACGGCGTACCAGCCGGGGACGATCGCGCGCAAGGGAAAGCCGTGCTCAACCGGCAACGGCGCGCCGTTCATCCCGTGCACGAGCAGCGTGTCGCGGGCCTCGTCGAGCGAGAGGCCTCGCTCGAAGCCCTCAGCGCCTCGAAATATCAGGTGGCGGCCCTCTGCCACGACGCCGGCCTGGCCGAGGACTGCTGCCAGCGAGACGCCGTTCCACCGCGCGGTGCTCACCGCACCGAGGGCCCACTGTTCGCCCTCGATGGCCGGCTGAAAGAACGACCGGCCGTTGCCCGCGCACTCGAGGGTGACGGGCCGCGCGACCTCTGGCATCCGCCGCACCTCACGCAACGGGAGGCTCAGCTCTTTCCGCACACGCCCGCGCACACGCAGTCGCCACGTGTCGGGATCGACGACCGGGACTGGAAAGTGACTGCGGATATAGAAACGCTCGTTGGGAGTGAGGTCGCCCTCGACCAGGCGCGGCAGGCGCACTTCGCAGTTGAGCGGTTCGGCCCGCACGACGACGAGGTCAGGCGAGTCGGATTTCAGGTTTCGGCTTCCGGTGCGGCCGGCGGCTCAGGCTGAGCTTCTTCCCTCGCCGGCCCCGTCTCGGGGAGAAGCTTCTTGCGCTCAGGGTAGGAAGCGATCAGGAGCAGCGTGAACGCGAGGCCGAAGATCACCGGCCCGAGGTGGAAGCCCTTGCCGCGAATCGCGGAGACGATCTCGAACACCAGCACGACAAGGCCGTACAGGATCCCCGCCCGGACCCACGCCACCGAGCCCGACGGGTTGAACGCGGCGACGAGCAAGCCGATGCCGAGGACCGCGGCGGCGGCCGACCCGTTGGTGCCGACCTGTTCGTCGATGGCCTTGAACGACGGCACGAGGACAGTCGCCACCGCGCCGCCCAGCAGGCCGATGCCCATCAACAGCATCCCGATTCGCAGGATGAGTGGTCGCATCCGGGGCCGACTCTATACGCCCGGTACAGGCTTGGTCACGCTTTAGACTCGAAAGACACTCCAATGCAGGTACCTGAAGTTCCCATCACCCCCGAAGGCCTGGAGGCCGTTCGTCGCGAGCACGATGAGCTGACGACCAGGCGTCGCCCGGCCATCGTGGCCAAGATCAAAGCCGCCCGCGAGCTCGGCGACCTGTCGGAGAACTTCGAGTACCACGCGGCCAAGAATGAGCAGGGGATGATGGAAGCCCGCATCCGGGAGCTCGAGGCGATCATCAAGAACCATGTCCTCATCGAGGCCAGGTCGGAGGCGGGCGTCGTCGGGATGGGCAGCACGGTCCGCTTCGTCGAGGACGGCGAGGAATCTGAGGAGACCTACCGCATCGTAGGCCCGGCGGAGGCCAGTCCGAAGGAAGGCCGGGTGAGCTTCGAGTCGGCGGTCGGCAAGGCGCTGATGGGGCGCCGCGTCGGCGACAAGGTGCCGATCTCGACGCCCGGAGGCGCTTACACCGTGCGCATCACCGCGATTGATTAAGTCGCGCGCGAAGCTCGAGGCGCTGGCCCGGCTTCGGCGCTGGATGGCGGAGCGCCACCTGCAGGCGGCCTACATCACCAACCCAGTGTCGATCGCTTACCTCACCGGCTTCCACGCCAACCCGCACGAGCGGCTGATGGCGCTTGCGGTCCGTCCCCAGGACGCCGCGCTAATCGTCCCGGCCCTCGAGCAGGAGAAGGCGTCGAACCAGGCAGCCGACGTGACTGTGGTGGGCTGGCGCGACGGTGAGGATCCCTACGCGCTGGTGACGGGCGCGTTGGGGGGAGCAGCCGAGATCGGAGTCGAGAAGGACCACATCACGCTGCTCGCCGCGGAGACGATGACGTCGCGGACTGGGGCGAGCGTGCTGGTGGACATCGGCGTGGAGATAAGGCGGCTGCGCCTGGTGAAGATGCATGACGAGCTCGACCGGCTGGCGCGCGCGGCGGCCATCACGGACAGCGCGACCGAGGAGGTCATGTCCCGGCAGCGCGCAGGCCAGACCGAGCTCGACGTCGCGCTGATCATCCAGTCGGCGATCGCGGATCATGGCGGCGCCTTGTCCTTCCCATCGCTGGTGCAGTCCGGGCCGAACTCCGCTCTGCCGCACCTCGAGCCATCAAGCCGCAAGCTCGCGAAAGGCGACCTCGTCCTTCTCGACTTCGGCGCTGAGTTCGAGGGCTACAAGGCCGACACGACGCGCATGGCCGTGGTCGGAGAGCCGAGCGAGAAGCAGCGCGAGATCCATCGCGTGGTGCTTGAGGCGCACGACGCGGCGATCGCCGCCGTCCGAGCCGGCGCCCCCACCGGCGACGTCGACGCGGCGGCGAGAGGAATCATCGAGGCGGCGGGCTACGGGCCGAACTTCTTCCACCGCGTCGGCCACGGTCTCGGCCTCGAGGGTCACGAGGACCCAAGCCTGGACCCCGGGTCGACGGCGGTCCTCGAGCCCGGCATGGTCTTCACGATCGAGCCGGGGATCTACATTCCGGGTTACGGCGGCGTGCGGATCGAGGACGACGTGGTGGTCGAGGAAGAGGGGTGCCGCGTCCTGACGCAAGCAGACCGGTCGCTAAAGGTCATCTGAATGGCGAGCAAGCTCGACCAGGTGCGGACTTACTGAATGCTGGCGCCCGGCATGCGCCGCACGGCGCAACGCGAGGCGGTCTACCAGGCGATCGTGCGCCTGGGCGGCCACTGCACCGCCGAGGAGATCACGGACGAGCTGCACAAGAGCCGGGCGGCGTTTCCGCGCAGCACGGTCTACCGCGCGCTCGAGGCACTGACGGCGTCAGGCTCCGTCTACGCGGCTCACCTCGGTGACGGTCCGACGCATTACGAGCTCGCGAGCGGAGACCACCACCACGCGGTCTGCCAGGTCTGCGGCGGTGTCATGCACGTCCAGGAGGAGCTAGTCCGCGAGCTCGAGCGGCACCTGGAGGAAGGTCACGGCTTCAAGCCTGTGCGCACGGAGGTGCTGGTGGTCGGCGTCTGCGACGATTGCGCGCGCAGCCCGGCGCCCCACGCCTCGCGTCGCCGGGTGATCGACCCTCACCACCGACACTAAGGAGGCGCCATGGAGCCAAAGATCGTCGGCACCACGTTGCCGGTCCTCGAGCTCAACCTGCAGCCCAACGAGACCGTCTTCGCCGAGGCGGGCCAGCTCTCGTGGATATCGATGGCCATCCAGATGAAGACCGGCCTTTCGGTCGGCGGGCAGCAGGGCGGTTTCCTCGGCGCACTCGGCCGCGCGCTCGCAGGCGGCACCTTCTTCATGACCGAGTACACCTCGGTCGGCGGCCCGGGCCTGATCGCCTTCTCGTCCAAGCTGCCCGGCCAGATCCTGCCGCTCGAGATCACGCCGACGCAGGGCTACATGGTCCACCGTCACGGCTTCATGTGCGCGACCCCTGGAGTGCAGTTCTCGGTCGGCTTCCAGCAGCGCCTGGGAGCAGGGGTGTTCGGCGGCGCCGGCTTTACGATGCAGCGGCTCCGCGGCCAGGGCCAGGCGTGGGTCGAGCTGCACGGCGAGGTGGTCATCTACGACCTGCAGCCGGGCAACACCCTGCGCGTGCATCCAGGCCAGGTCGGGATGTTCCAGGAGGGCGTGCAGTTCAACATCGTCACCGTGCCGGGGATCCAGAACATGTTCTTCGGCGGGTCCGGCCTGTTCCTGGCGGCGCTGACGGGCCCCGGCCGGGTGTGGCTGCAGTCGATGGCGATCCAGCACCTTGCGCACGCGATCCAGGAGTACCTGCCGAAGCCGGCCGGCTAGCTCGACCAAGGAGGAAGCGACATGGCGAAGTTCCTGACCCTCGGCTCCTACACGAACGAAGGTTTGAAGGGCCTCCTCAAGGAGGGCGGCAGCGGTCGGCGGAAGGCCGTCGAGGATGCGGTCGCGGGGATGGGTGGCCGCGTCGAGGCGTACTACTTCGCCTTCGGCGACTTCGACGTGGCGGTGATCTCCGACGTTCCGGACAATGTGACCGCGGCCGCGCTGGCGATCGGCATCGCGGCGACCGGGACCGTGAACGTCAAGACGATCGTCCTGCTGACTCCGGAGGAGGTCGACCAGGCGACGAAGAAGACGCTATCGTTCCGCGCCGCCGGCCGTTAGTCAGTTGGATCGGTGGCTGACGTTCGACTGCTTCGGCACGCTCATCGACTGGCGCCACGGCATCCGCACGACCGGCGAGCTGCTGTTCCCCGGGCGCGGTGATGCATTCCTCGACTCCTACATCGCGCTCGAGGCCGAGGTCGAGTCCGAGGGCTCGTTCAAGCGCTACCGCGCGGTCCTGACCGAGACCGCACGCCGCGCGGCGAAGCAGCTCGACCTCGAGCTGAAGACGGACGACGCGACCGCGCTCGTCTCGACCATCCCGCACTGGCCGCCGTTCGCCGATGTCGGCCCCGCGCTGGCTCAGCTTCGTCGCGTAGGTTGGAAGTTCGCCTTGCTGACGAACTGCGACCGCGACATCATCGCCCTGACGCAGCGCCGGCTGCCGGCGTCGTTCGACGCCGTGGTGACGGCCGAGGACGTTTCGGCGTACAAGCCGGACCCGGCGCATTTCCGGCTTTTCCAGTCGACGTTCGGCTCGTCGGCCGGCGCATGGATCCACGTCGCGCAGAGCTACTTCCACGACATCAGGCCGGCGCACGACCTCGGCATCACGCGGGTATGGGTGAACCGGCAGGGGGAGAAGGACGACCCGTCGCTCGCCGACGCAGTCATCGGCGGCCTTTCTGATCTGCCGCAGGCGGTGGCGAGGCTGTCGCGCAGCTGAGCAATCGCTTGACTTAACAGGCTTGTTCCTATACGGTCTGCGCCCCGATGCGCCACCGACTGCGTACGTGTGCGCCAATCGTTCCCCTCGTGGCCGTCGCCCTATTCGGCCTCCCACTCGAAGGACACGCCTCCCCCTCGACAGTCAATTGGGAGCAGGAATCACCGGTTGCATCTCCCCAGGCCCGCGCGTGGGCCGCGAGCGCGTACGACTCGACCCGAGATCGCGTGGTGGTTTTCGGTGGGTCGTCTAACGGCGGCGCGAATCTCGGCGACACGTGGGAGTGGGATGGAGCGGCCTGGACGATGATGACGCCGGCTTCTTCGCCGCCCATGCTCGCCGGTGCGGCGATGGCATTCGACTCCGCGCGGGGGGTCTCGGTTCTGTTCGGCGGCTCGACCCCGACAGCCGTCAGCTCCGACACGTGGGAGTGGGACGGCACCAGCTGGACGAAGCGAAACCTCGCTACGTCGCCGCCACCGATGGTGTGGGCGGCGATGGTCTACGACGCGGCGCGAGGACGCATGGTCCTCTTCGGCGCCTTCAACCAGTTCGGGGTATGGCTCAGCGAAACGTGGGAGTACGACGGCACGACGTGGACGCAGGCCCACCCCGCGAACTCGCCGAGCCCGCGGCGCGGTCCGGGAATGGCGTTTGACTCGATCCGGAACAAGACGATCATGTTCGGAGGCCAGGACCCGAGCGTCGGGCGCATGGCCGACACGTGGGAGTGGGACGGTACGAACTGGTTGCAGATCGCGACCGTCGCCGCGCCGTACGCGAGGTTCTGGCACTCGACGGCGTTCGACCCCGTACGCAACCGCACCGTCCTCTTCGGCGGCGATCACATCCAGCCCTACAGCCTCGGCGAGGACAACGACACCTGGGAATGGGACGGCGCGCATTGGACGCGTGACTGGACATACGCCGCACCCAGCGTGCGCGCGGGACAGTCGATGGTCTACGACTCCCGGCTCGGCCGGATGGTGCTCTTCGGCGGATTCAACGCCGGGGTGACGCCCAACACCTTATTCGGTGACACGTGGGAGCTCGGCACGGGAATCGTCACGCCGGCGGGCAGTCCGCAGCTCACCCTCAGCCCGACGAGTGGCGAGTTCGGTTCTGTGGACGTAGGTGCCACCAGCAACGTCGCGGCATATTCCGTCCTGAGCTCCGGGACCGGTCCGCTGGTCTCCAAGGTGTCGACGACGGGCGACTTTTCCGTCTCGTTCACCGACTGCCCGAGCGACCCGGATCCGCTTGCCGCCGGCGCCGCCTGTCTCGTGCTCGTCGCGTTCTCGCCGAGCGCCGAGGGTGACCGTTACGGAACCCTGGCGTTCACCGGCAACATGCCCGGCGGCTCGTTCTCGATCGCGTTGCACGGCGTCGGTCTGGCCCGGGACTTCACGATCTCTGCCAGTCCGAGCGCAATCGGCGCGATCATTGGCTCTCCGCTGCCCCTGGTCACCGTGTCCACGACCACGATCGGCGACGTGGGAACGATCGCGCTGTCGGCGCTCAGCAACGATCCCGGCATCTCGGCGTCGTTCAGCCCGGGCTCGATCGCCTCTGGCGCGAGCTCGACGATGACCATCGCGGTTGCGTCGACCGTGCAGCCTGGGAACTACGGCGTGGCGGTGGTCGGCACCGAAGGCACCACCACGCACATGGCCGATGTCACCATTCAGATCCTCCCTGTCCCCGACTTCACCATCGCCACGGACCCCGCCGCGGTGACCGTGCCGCACGGCACGAGCTCGCGAATCGTGATCACCTCGACGGCGATCAACGGCGTTGGGAGCATCGGCCTCGCGACTTCGGTCACACCGGCCGGCCCGACCGCGACACTCGACCAGCCCTACATGACGGCCGGTGGAATCGGATTCCTGACCGTCGGCGCGGGCTTCGGGGTCGTCCCAGGCTCCTACACGGTGACGGTGACCGGCACCGAAGGCGCGAATGTTCACTCGACCAGCATCACTGTGGCCGTCACATCGAAGGGGCTGGTCAACGGCGGATTCGAGAGCGGCGACCTGACAGGCTGGTCCCAGACCGGTGTGGACGCGGTCATCAAGTATCCGCATACCGGGAACTACTCCGCCCAGGTCGGCAGCCCTGGGTCGCCGGTACCTTTCGCCGGCGACAGCACCCTCACGCAGACGTTTGACGTCCCCACCACTGGCGGCAAGCTGGTCTTCTGGTACCGCAACTTCTGTGGTGACAAGGTGAAAAATGACTGGTTCACCGCCACCCTCCGGGACGGAGTCACGGGCGCCACGACCACGTTGGTTGCTCCAGTCTGCACCAAGAACGGCAGCTGGACGAAGGTGACGGCGAATCTCTCGTCGCACTCCGGCAACTACGTGACCGTGACGTTCGTCGACCACCAGAGCACGAAGACCACGAACACCTTCACGTTGGTGGACGATGTGGCCTTGGCGTAAGGGTCAGGCGAAGTCGGCCAGGCCGACGCTCGCGCGGTAGACGCGTCGGGCGGGGCCGGCCTGGACCAGGTTTCCCGAAGGCACCCGGCGCACGCTCAGGCGACCACCAGGCATGATCACCGTCGCGCTGTCTCCGACCAGCTCGCGCCGCATGCACGCCGCTGCCACGGCGCTCGCGCTCGTTCCCGACGCGAGCGTGTAGCCGGCGCCCCGCTCCCAGATCTCGATCCGCACGTGCCCGCGGTCGACGACCTCGCACAACTGGACGTTCGTGCGCTCGGGAAACGCCGGGTGACGCTCCAGGTGTGGTCCCAGCTCCATGCACCGCTCCTTCGTCACCGCCTCGCCGAAGACCACGCAGTGCGGGTTGCCGACGGAGACGAGCGCCGCCTCGACCCGGCCGGCGGGCGTGTCGAGTTCGACCGAATCCGGCTCGCCGTCGAAATTGGCGGGCAGGTCGGCGGCGCGGAACGACGGCCGGCCGATGTCGATCTCGCTCACGACCTCGGCGCCGCGCCGCTCGAGCACGCGCACGTGGTTGGCGCGGTCGACGGTGCGCAGCTCGAAGCGCTCGCCCGCGCCGTGCTCGAGGACGGCGTGGGCGGCGACGATGCGCAGGCCGTTGCCACTCTTCTGGGCTTCGGACCGGTCGGGGTTGAAGATGCGCACGCGCATCTCGACCGGATAAAAGGCGAGCAGACCGTCCGCGCCCAAGCCCCGGTGGCGGTCACATAGCCCGGGTAGCAGGGCGACCACCTCGTCGAGCGGCCCCGGCAGGTCCAAAACCAGGTAGTCGTTGCCCAGTGCCTCGTACTTCATCAGGCTTACTTGCGACACTGTCGCAAATTGTCAGGAATTCCCCACGTGGTTTGGGTGTTGCCTACAATTGATGGTTCTGATGCGGGACCTCATCTGGCCTGCCCAGCGTCTGACCCACATCCCGGCCTGCTTCTGTAGCTAGCACCGGTCGTCTGCTCGCGGCCGCATAAGCCGCGCCCATTCGATCGCCCGTCTTCTTCCAATAGGTCAGTTCGGTATTGCGCATTTTCTGGAGGAGTTGGAATTGAGCTCACAGACACAGACGAAGGCACTCGTCACCACCGAGTGGATCGCAGAGCATGCCCAGGACCACGGACTTCGCCTGGTCGAGGTCGACGTCGACCCGACCATCTACGAGAAGGGCCACATCGAAGGCGCCGTGGGCTGGAACTGGAAGCGCGACCTGCAGGACCAGCTGGCCCGCGACATTGCGCCTAAGCAAGCCCTGGAGCAGCTGCTCGCAAAGAGCGGCATCACGCCCGACACCACGATCGTCCTCTACGGCGACAACAACAACTGGTTCGCGGCCTACGCGTACTGGGCGCTGAAGTACTACGGCCACGACAAGGTCCAGCTCGTCGACGGCGGCCGCGTCAAGTGGGAGAAGGAAGGCCGGGCGTACAGCACCGACGAGCCGTCGTTCCCTGCGGGCAGCTACCACTTCCACAACTCGCCGAACGAGAAGATCCGCGCCTATCGCGACCAGGTGCTGGACAAGATCGGCAAGGCGGCGCTTGTCGACGTGCGCTCGCCGAAGGAGTTTTCGGGCGAGCTCCTCGCCCCCGAGAACCTGCCCCAGGAAGGCGCGCAGCGCGGCGGCCACATCCCGACCGCGGCGAGCATCCCGTGGGCGACCGCCGTCAACACCGAGGACGGGACTTTCAAGTCGACCGACGAGCTGAAGGAGATCTACGGCGGCAAGGGCGTCGTCGCCGGCAAAGAGGTGATCGCGTACTGCCGCATCGGTGAGCGCTCGGCGCACACGTGGTTTGTGCTGCACGAGTTGCTCGGCTACCCCGATGTCAAGAACTACGACGGCTCGTGGACCGAGTGGGGCAGCTCGATTCGGGTGCCCATCGAGAAGTGAGCTCGGTCCAGACGGTCGTGGACCACTCGGCGCTCAAGGTCAACCAGACCGGGATCGTCGCGACCGTTCTCATCGCGTTCGTGGGCAGCTTCTTCTCGACGCTCTTCCTTGCCCTGATCCCGCTGCTCGGGATCGCCCTGCTGGCTGGCACGTTCGTGCCGAAGCTGGCGCCGTTCAAGCAGCTCTACTTCAAGGTCTTGAAGCCGCGCGGCATCGTCAAGCCACACCCGGTCCAGGACCGCCCCGAGCCGCACAACTTCGCGCAGGGGCTCGGTGGCGTGTTTCTCGGGATTGCCTCGATCCTCCTCGTCTCCGTGCCGGTGGCCGGGCTGGCCGTTGCGTTGCTGGTCGCGGTGCTGGCGTTCGTCAACCTGGCGTTCGGTTACTGCGTCGGCTGTCAGATCTTCTTCCAGCTCGAGCGCAGGGGACTTCTACGAGCGTGAGTGCGCAACTCTGGGCCTTGGCGGTGGCGGGCGCGGTCGTGCTCGCCGCCACCGGCCTGGAGTCCTTCCGGGCTTGGCGTGGGAGACGGCTTGCCGCGGGCGTGAGTGCGGCGCCCGCCGGCGAGCCGTACATCCTCTACTTCACCGGCGACACCTGCACCGTGTGCAAGACGCACCAGGAGCCGGCGCTGGCGCGGCTCGGCGAGGTGCGCATCCACAAGGTCGATGCTGTCGAGGAACGCGACCTCGCTGACCGCTTCCACGTCTACACCCTGCCGACCACGGTCGTCATGGCCGCCGACGGGCGGGCCGTGCACGTGAACTACGGCTACGCGCCTGCGCCGAAGCTGGTGCGGCAGCTCGCCGACGCCCGAGGCGCTGCTCTGAGGAGCGCCGCGACCGCATAACCTGACCGCGTGACCCGTCGCCACGCGCTCGGGCCTCTAGCTAGCCCTCCAGCTCCTTCTGGACCAGCGTGATGTCCATCCAGCGGTCGAACTTGTGCGCGGCGTTGCGGATGGTGCCCACGACCTCGAACCCCTGCTTGGTGAAGAGCGCCAGCCCAGCGCGATTGTCCCTGGCCACGCTCGCCACGATCGTCAGGTAGCCCAGGCCTCGCGCCTCAGTGGTCAGGGCCTTGAGCAGGGCCTCGCCGATGCCCTGGCCGTGATGCACAGGGTCGACGTAGACCAGGCACTCGACGACGTCAAATCCGCGCTGCTTCCAGGGCAGCAGCCGCGCCCAGCCTATGACGCCGGTGTCGTCAGTCGCGACGAGCAGCTTCGACCGCCTGCCGTGCATCTCCCACCACTGCTGCGCCTCCTCGGCGTCGAGGGGCTCGGAGTCGATGGTGGCGAACGTCTGGTTGACCGCCCAGTTGTAGATGCCCATGATCGCCCGCAGGTCGTCCTGGGTCGCCGCGCGCACCGAGTAGCCGGGTTTGGCTTTGGTCCGGGCCATTGCGACCATTATGCTTGCCGCCCGTGACGAGGCCCGAGATCAAGACGCCGCTGCCCGGTCCGAAGGCGGCCGAGCTCATCGCCCGTGACGTCAAGGCGATGTCTCCGAGCTTCACCCGCTCCTATCCGTTCGTCATGGACCACGGTCGCGGCTGCTGGGTCACCGACGTCGACGGCAACAGGTTTCTCGACTTCACCGCCGGCATCGCCGTGGTCACGACCGGCCATTCCCACCCCAAGGTCGTGGCGGCGATCAAGGACCAGGCCGAAAGCTTCCTGCACATGTCGGGCACCGACTTCTACTACCGGCCCGAGATCGAGCTCGCGGAACGGCTCGAGAACAAGATCCTGCCCGGCACGCCCGCGCGGGTCTTCTTCACCAACTCCGGCGCGGAGGCCATCGAGGGCGCCATGAAGCTCGCGCGCTACGCGACCGGCCGGCCCAGCTACATCGCCTTCATCGGCGCTTTCCACGGCCGGACCTTTGGCGCCCTGTCGCTGACGGCCTCGAAGGCAAGCCAGCGCCGCCGGTTCGCGCCCCTGCTGTCACAGGTCTTCCACGCGCCGTTCCCGACTCCAGCGCGCGGGGTCACCACCGACGAGTCGATCGCCCGCATCGAAGAGCTGTTCAGCACCGTCGCGCCACCCGAGGGCGTGGCGGCGGTTTTCGTCGAGCCGATCCAGGGCGAGGGCGGCTACCTCGTCCCGCCCGACGACTTCCTGCCCCGGCTGCGCGAGCTCACGCAGCGGTACGGCATCCTGCTGGTCGCCGACGAGGTGCAGTCGGGCATGGGCCGCACCGGCCATCTCCTCGCGGTCGAGCACTGGGGCGTCGAGCCGGACATCGTCTGCCTGGCGAAAGGCATCGCCTCCGGCCTGCCGCTGGGCGCGTTCATCGCCCGCGCCGAGCAGATGAGTTGGCCGCCGGGGTCTCACGGAAGCACGTTCGGAGGCAACCCTTTAGCCTGCGCGGCGGGCCTGGCGACGCTGGACCTGCTCGAGGACGGGCTGATGGACAACGCGGCCAGGATCGGGGCGGAGCTGCAGGACGGGCTGCGCGAGATCGCGGCGTCGCACAAGGAAGTGACCGATGTCCGCGGCATCGGCCTGATGCTCGCCATGGAGCTCAAGACCCCGGAGCTGGCGGCGAAGCTAGTTCAGTCCGCGTTCGAGCGCGGCCTGCTCCTGCTCACCGCCGGCACCCGCGCCGTGCGTATCAGCCCACCGCTCGTGCTCAACCACGAAGAGGCCGCCACCGGCCTGGAGATCATCGCCTCAGCCCTCGACCACGACTGAGTCGGCGATCGGCTGAGTCGACGTCGCCGCCGCCCGGTCGTCGGTCGCCAGAGCCATGAAGTCACTGGCGCGCTGGTCGTCGACGGCGTGGAGGAGGGCAGACATGTGGACCACCACCGACGGGCTCCCCACGTTGGCGAGGGACGCGAACTGGCTGACGTATTGGCCCAGGATGACCTCGCGGGCAGTCGCGTCGCCTTTCGCGTAATTCGTCATCGCGCTGACCTCGAGCGAGCACAGGGCGTTGAGGCTCTTCGGGTAGATCTCCGTCAACGCGGCGCAGCTCGATGTGAGGGCGGTCGACGACGGTGTCACCTCCGCGCCTCGCCCCGCCACGACCGCGGCGGTGGACATCGTCACGAGGTAGGAGCGCTCCTGGAGCAGCTGGGCGGCGGAAAGCCGCACGCCGGCGTCGTGCGACGCGGGATCACCCGGGAACTTGTCTGGGAACTTCCTCGCGACCTGGGTCGCCACCAGGTCGCCGAGCGCGGAGCTCTTTGCATAGGCGCCGTGCAGGTCTCGATAGAACGCGTCGAAGTGCTGGGCGAAGAGGTCGTCGATGAACATCCTGTCCGCGGTGGCCTGGTCGGCCAGGATCTGCCTGACTCTGTCCCCCGGCACATCGCCCGCCTCGTTGAGGAGACCGGCGAGCTGGGGCGCGATCTCGTTGTCCAGCTTGAGCATGTCGCGCTTCGCCCTGTCGTCGTCGTGGACGACGACGCCGATGGCGTAGTCGACCAGGCTCACGTTCTCGGCGTTCCATGCGCGCATGATCTGCTCGGCGGCCGTGTTGCCAAACGCCTGGCTGAACAGCACCTCGAGGTCGCCGAAGTTCGCGTTGAGCAGCGTCGCGTAGGCGGTGTACTCGTCGGTGTGGTTGAAGGCGCCCGCTGACGTCTTGGCGATCATCATCACGTGCTCGCTGAGCAGGAGGTCGAGGTGGATGCGAAACTCGGCCGCCTTGGTCATGGCCAGGCCAGGGCCGGGAGATGACGGCGGACCCGATCGCGAGCACGCGAGAAGCGAAAGTGTGAGCAGCAGGACGGCGACCGGTCTCAACCGACGCGATCTTAGCCGTCGGGTACGCTCTTTCAGCCTTGCCTGAGTGGCTGCTGGTGGACGGCTCGAGCATGTTCTTCCGCGCGTTCTACGCGATCCCGCAGACGATGCGCGGCCCCGGCGGCGTGCTCGTCAACGCGGTGCGCGGCACGCTCGACACGCTCGCGCGCTACGTCACCGACCGCCAGCCGAGACACCTCGCCTTCACGACCGACGAGGACTGGCGGCCTGACTGGCGCGTGGAGCTGATCCCCGGCTACAAGGAGCACCGCGTCGCCGAGCCGATCCCTCCGGCGCTGATCCCGCAAGTGCCGATCATCCTGGCGGCGCTCCAGTCGATCGGCGTCGACGTCGTCGGGCTCGAGGGCTACGAGGCGGAGGACATCGTCGCCTCGCTCGCGGCGAGGGTGAAGACACCGATCGAGATCGCCAGCGGCGACCGCGACCTCTTCAGCCAGGTCCGCGGGCGCGACATCATCGTCCTCTACCCGCAGAAGGGCGGACCGGCTGAGGTCGACGAGGCCGAGGTAGCGAAGCGCTACTCCATCCCCGGGACGGCCTACGCCGACTACGCGATCCTGCGCGGCGACCCGTCGGACGGCCTGCCGGGGATCAAGGGTATCGGCGACAAGACCGCGGCTCAGCTGGTCACGAGGTATCGCTCGGTGGAGAAGATGCTCGAGGCTGGAGAGTTCAAGGGGGAGCAGGCCGACTACTTGCGCAGGGCGCTGAAGGT
>DATEGB010000050.1:0-24167 GCA_035280365.1 Candidatus Dormiibacterota bacterium
CCGCGCTGGTTTCCCAGCAGGCGGCCACGCGAGCCGTAATAGATGCCGAGCAGCTCGCTCAGCTGACAGCAGGGCCGGGCTGGTAGAAGCCCCGCCATCTCGTTCTTGACGTCCGCCGAGAACGAAATCGCGCGTACCTCCAGGAAGGTGATTAACCCTCCCCCCATCGCCACCGAGTCTAACGCGCGACCGGCGGACAACAGTCCATCGCGCGACAATTCTTTTCGTGGCGGAGATGCGCATGATCGAGGCGGTGCGCGCGGCCATCACCGAGGAGATGGAGCGCGACGAGCGGGTGCTCGTCCTGGGCGAGGACGTCGGCAGGAAGGGCGGCGTGTTCGGCGCCACCGACGGCCTGTACGCCCGCTTCGGCGAATCGCGGGTGCTCGACACGCCGCTGGCCGAGTCGGCGATTGTCGGCGTCGCCGTCGGGGCCGCGCTCAACGGCCTGCGGCCGATCGCCGAGATCCAGTTCGCCGACTTCATCCACCCCGCCTTCGACCAGATCGTCAGCGAGGCCGCGCGCACGCGCTACCGCTCCAACGGCGACTGGTCCGTGCCCATGGTCATCCGCGCGCCTTTCGGAGGCGGCGTCCACGGCGGGCTCTACCACTCCCAGTCGGTCGAAGCCTTCTATGCCCACGTGCCGGGGCTGAAGGTCGTCGTGCCGAGCATGCCGGCCGACGCGCACGGCCTCCTCAAGTCCGCGGTCCGCGACCCGGACCCGGTGCTCTTTCTCGAGCACAAGAAGGTCTACCGGCTCATTACCGAGGAGGTTCCGGACGGCGACCACCTGGTCGAGATCGGCCCGGCCGTCGTGCGCCGGGCGGGGACCAACCTCAGCTGCTTTGCCTGGGGGTTGATGACCCACTACTGCCTGGAGGCGGCGCGGACGCTGGAGACCGAGGGGATCAGCGTCGAGGTAGTCGACCTGCGGACCCTGGCCCCGCTCGACCGGGAGACGATCCTCGCCTCGGCCCGCAAGACCGGCAAGGCGATGGTCGTCCACGAGGACAACCTGACCGGCGGCTTCGGCGCCGAGGTGTCCGCGATCATCTCCGAGCACGCCTTCGATGGCCTGGACGGCCCGGTGGTGCGCGTGGCCGCGCCGGACATCCCGGCCATGCCCTTCAACACGCCGCAGGAGGAGTTCTTCATGCCGAGCCCGGCCAAGATCGCGGAGGCGATGCGCAAGCTTGCCGCGTACTAAGCGCGCGGCCGCGCTTCACGCCGTCCGCCTCCCGCAGATCTCGCAGGAGGAGTACGCGCTGCGCCGCCAGAGCGTCGCCGCCGGCATGGAGGCGGCCGGCCTCGACGCGATCTGCGTCTTCTATCCCGCCCGCGTCGCCTACCTGACCGGCTTCCACCACATCCCGACCGAGCGCCCGATCGCTCTGCTGATCGGGTCCAGCGGCGAGTCCGAGCTGGTCGTCCCCGCGGTCGAGAAGGAGCACGCCGAGTCGGCGACGACGGTCGACCAGGTCCGGGTCTATTTCGAGTACCCCGGAGCCGAGCACCCGATGGAGACAGTGGCCACCGCGCTCGCCGAGATGAATGCGCGGGCCGAGAGGACGGGCGCCGACCACGACGGCTACGTGCCCTACTGGGGCTACCGCGGCCCGCGGCTCAGCGACCTGACCGGCGTCGAGCCGCTCGACTCGGAGCTGATCGTCGAGTCCCTTCGCCGAGTGAAGTCGACTGCTGAGCTCGACTGCATCCAGCTCAGCTGCGACTGGGCGGTGCGCGGCCACCGCCGCATGCAGGCGGCGATCGAGGTCGGCAAGACCGAGATGGAGTGCTACACGCCGCCCGCGACCCAGACGCTCTTCGAGATGGTGCACGAGATGCCGGGCTGGCGCCCGAAAGGCAACGACGACAGCGGCTTCATCGCCATGTTCGTCGCGGGCCGCTCGACCGCGATGCCGCACGGCTTCGTCAAGGGCCACGGCATCCAGCGCGGCGACGTGCTGGTCAGCGGCGCCGGGGCGAACATCGACGGCTACCGGAGCGAGCTCGAGCGGACGATGATCGTGGGCGAGCCGACGCCGGAGCAGGAGAAGGCCTTCGCCGCCATGCTCGCCTTGCAGACGCGCGCCATCGAGACGATTGCGCCCGGCGTGCCAGCCGGGGAGGTCGAGCTCGCGACTGTGCGCCTGGCGGAGGAGCTGGGCGTGGCCGGCAACCTGCGCCACCACGTGGGCCACTCGATCGGCCTCGAGGGCCACGAGGCGCCGTTCCTCGACCGCGGCGACGACGCCGTGCTCGAGCCGGGCATGGTGTTCACCGTCGAGCCGGGCGTCTACCTGAGGGAGCTGGGCGGATTTCGCCACTCCGACACGGTCGTCATCACCGAGGACGGCCGGCGGGTGATGACCGACTACCCGCGCGAGCTGAGGGACCTCATCGTCTAGCCGGCCACTGCGGGATGCAGCACGTGGCTGCTCATGAGATGGAGCACCGGCACGCCATGAACGACGCGGTGCCGGACGCGGTCAAGGCCGACGGGCGGAAGGACGTCTTTCTCCGCCTGGAGAACGACGGTCTCGTGCGGCCGCACCTCAGCCCACACGCGGGCGATCGCGTCCCGCGGCAGGCTTCCCGGCACGTAGACGTAGCGACGGTGCGGCACGTGCGCGCGCGAGCGCATCTCGGCGCGCGTGAACGCGTCCTGGGCCACGTAGTCCTTGAGGTACGGGTCGCTGACCTCCCACAGCTCCGCCGGTCCGGGCGGCGCCTGCCCGCGATAGAGAAAGACGACCCGCTTGCCGTCCGCCCTGGCGACGCCCTCGTCGATCACCGCCCCGGCCGCGTTCTGGTCGCGGGGGAGGATCACGAGCACGTCGGCAGGCTCGCGCCGGAACTGGGCCGCGATCGACTCCACGGCAAGCTGGGGCCGGTAGGGGACCGGGAAGACGACCGGGCGCCGGGACCGTCCGCGGTTGTACGTCCACAGTCCGACCGCCAGGCCCACCAGGGTCAGGCCGCCGCCGAAGGCGGTGGCGTAGGGCTTGGCGACGAGGTTCACGCTCCATCCGACGACGGTCAGCGTCGTGGTGACGACGCCCACGGCGAACCACAGGCGCCGGCGCAGCCGGCCGTCGGCCACCAGCTCGCGCCAGCGGATGACGTCGAGCGAGACGTTGGTCAGGATGAACGAACCCAACAGGCCGAAGGCGTAGAGGTCGCCCAGGAAGACCGCGGCGACAGCGCTCTGCCCGGCGATGTAGACCAGGACCACCGGTGGGGCGACCGCGGTCAGGATCGCGATGTGCGGCGTGTGCCTCCACGCGTTGTGGCGCTCCACCGCGCGCGGCAGAAAGCCCATCCGCGTCAGGGCGAGGAAGACGTGGTAGCCGCCGATGATGGCGGTGTTGCTCGCGAAGATGAGAAGCACCGACCCGGTGATCGCCACGACATCCGCCAGCGCCGGTCCGGAGTAACGGCCGGCCAGCAGCGAGAGCAGCTGGTTGACGTTGTTGGGGTTGTTCGGGTCGGGGACGAGCGTGGTCTGCCACAGCGTGAGCAGCGGGCTCGTGAGCGTCATGGTGAGGATGACGATCGCCATCGTCCGGTAGGCGGTGACGCGCCGGGGCGACCGCATCGCGGGCGCGATCTGGGCCACGCTCTCCAGGCCAGAGAACGCGAGAAACGCGGCGCCGAAACCGGTGACGACGACCAGCGGCGTCAGCGCCGGCGGGGCCTGGCCGACGGCCTTGACCGTGCCCACGATCCCGGCTGGGCCCAGGTGGATGGCGACCACCAGCACGACCAGGAGCTGCGCCACGGCGGCGGCGGTCGCCGCGACCAGGCTGACCGTCGCGCTCTCCCGGATGCCGTAGATGTTCAGGCAGGCGAGGAGGGCGAGGGCGATGAGAGTGCCGGGCACTGCGTTGGCCCAGCCGACCGCGGGCATGACAACCGCCAGGTAGGCGATGCCCGAGAAGGCGCTGATTGCCGCGGTGAGGTAGTAGTCGACGATGATGAACAGGCCGCCGACGAGCCCCGCGAAGGGGTGCAGCGCCCGCGACGCGATGGTGACTACACCACCCCCTTCCGGGTTGCGCCACGTCACCTCCGCGTACTTCAGCGCCAGCAGGATGAAGACAAAGAGCGTCATCAGGACGAAGATCGCCGCGCGGCGGTTGTAGCCGGACGCGGAGAGGATGCCCGGCACGTAGTAGATCGACGTGCCGATGTCGGCGAAGACGATCGACCAGCACAGCAGCGGTCCGAGGCTAGCGCCGTGGACCTTGATCCGGCGCCGGGCGGCGGCGGGCGTGTGCATCAGGTCTGGGAGCGGACGTCGATCAGGTGGTGGCGGAGAGCGTCCACCTCTCCCCGCAGCCGGCCGATGGCGCGACTCGCATCGCGGTCGTCGAGCTCCATGACGGCGACCGCGGCCAGGTAAAGATCCGCGCGTTCGAGCTGGCGGATGGCGTTGCGCAGCACCGCGCGCCGTTCGCGGCTCGAAAGGGGCTCCAGGACGTCCAGCGCCGGACTGCGCATGAGTCCAACCTAGGAGTCCGACTGTTGGCCCTGTGTACGAAGATCCGCCGAACTCGTATGGATCTCGTATGAGTTTGGGCTTGATCGATTAACCTCGACCGGTGAGCGAATCGGTCGCCCGGCGCGGCCGCAGGCCGGGCGATCTACGGATCGTCGTTCGCCGCCCCGCCAAGCTCCCCCGCACTCTCGGTCCCGGCGCGCTTTTCGCGGCCTGCTATGGCAATGTCGGCTCGAGCATCTATTACGCGCTCGGGGTCACGGCGGCTTTCGCCCTCGGCCTGACGCCCGTCGCTTTGATCCTCGCGGGTTTCATCTTCGTCACCACCGCGCTGAACTACGCGGAGGGGACGGCCGCACTTCCGCACGCCGGCGGGAGCTCGAGCTTCGCGCGCCGCGCGTTCAACCAGCCGATCGGCTTCATCGTCGGCTGGGTCCAGCTCCTCAACTACACCGCGACCGCTTCGATCTCCGCGTACTTCGCGATCGGCTACCTCGGCGTCTTCGGCAAGTACTTCGCACTGTTCGACCTGCTGCGACACAACGACGTCGCCCACGTTGTGGCGACCGCCGTTCTGATCGCGTTCCTCATCGGCGTCAACGTCATCGGCATCCAGGAGTCGAGCCTCCTCAACCTGGTGCTCGCGTTCACGGACCTGATCACTCAGTTCGTGCTCGTGATCCTCGGCCTGATCCTGCTGCTCAACATCAACACCGTCATCAGCAACATCCACCTCGGCGTGGCGCCGACGTGGGGAACCTTCCTCGCCAGCATCTCGATCGCGATGGTCACTTACACCGGAATCGAGACCATCTCCAACCTGTCAGAGGAGGCGAAGAACCCCGGCCGCAACGTGCCGCTCGCGACGTGGTGGGTGATCATCGCCGTCCTCTTCGTGTCGGCCTTCCTGCCGACAATCGGGATGAGCGTCTTCCCGGTCCACTACGACGCGAACGCGCACTCGTGGGTCACCGACCTTGCCTCCAGGTACAAGGACGACCCGGTCGCGGGCATCGTCGGCGGGTTCTCCAGGGTGTCGGAGACGCTCGCCTACTGGGCCGGCATCTGGGTCGGCATCCTGGCCTTCACGATCCTGGTCATCGCCACGAACGCGGGACTGATCGGCATCTCGCGCCTCAGCTACTCGCTTGCGGGCGTCGACCTCCTCCCGAAACGATTTGCCCGCCTGCACCCGAAGTTCAAGACGCCGTACATCTCGATCATCGTCTTCGGCATCGTTGCCGCGGTGCTGGTGCTGCCCGGCATCCTCGTGCACGGCGCGGAGATCGACCTGATGAGCGCCGTCTACTCGCTAGCGGCGACGTTCGCGTTCTGCTCGGCGCACCTCTCGGTGATGCGACTGCGCTTCATCGAGCCGGCGCTGCACAGGCCGTACCGGATGCCGTGGAACATCAAGTTCGGGCGAGAAAGCATCCCGGTCCTGTCCCTGGTGGGCGCGCTGTTCATCGGCACCGTGTTCACTCAGCTCGTCTTCCAGAACATCTCGAACTCGACGTACATCTTCTTCGGCTGGCTCGCGGCCGGGGTGCTGACGTATGTCGCGTACCGCCGCTACCGCAAGGAACCGCTGTGGGAGCCGCTCGAGGTTCCGCCGCCGCACGAGCGCGAGGTCGAGCACATCCCTTTCGAGAGCCTGCCTCGGAGCGCGCGCTACCGGATGGGGCGCCGCGAGCGCATCGCCGCCCACGCGGCGCGGCAGACGCACGTCCACGAACAGCACCGCCCTGGGTGGCAGCTCGAGCTGGAGCTGTTCTTCGCCCGCCACGGCGCGATCCGCGGTGTGCTGATCGTGATGGTCTTCGCGGCGGTGAGCGGCCTCGCCGTCTTCGTCGACCTGTCGAGCCTCGACCCGACCGGCCCGGGCATGGGTTGGTCGCCGGGCCTCGTCGTGGTGGCCTTCATCGCCGCGTATCTGCTCAACCGGAGCCACGCCGAGCAGTAAGAGGCGTTACGCCTCGAGCCTGTAGCCCACCCCCGGTTCGCTGACGATGTACCGCGGGTCCGCCGGGTCGTCGCCGAGCTTCTTGCGGATCTGCGCCACCACGTAGCGCGTGTTGTAGCGGTCACCGACCGCGTACTCGCCCCACACCTGCCGCAGCAGCGTGGTGTGGCTCACGGGCTTGCCCGCGTGCAGCGCGAGGTAGCGCAGCAGCTCGTACTCCGTGGGCGTCAGGCGGACCGGAGCGCCCTTTACCGCCACCAGCCGGCGCGCGAGGTCGATCTCCAGGTCGCCGGTGCGGATCACCGGCTCGCCCTCGGTCAGGTCGGCCTGGCGGCGCAGCACGGCGCGGATGCGGGCTACCAGCTCCTCGGTGCCGAACGGCTTGACGACGTAATCGTCCGCGCCGGCGTCTAGCGCGCGCACCTTGTCTTTCTCGCCGGGCATGACGCTGACGACGATGACCGCCGCCCGCGTTGCCGGGCGCAGCGCCTTCAGAGTCGCGAAGCCGTCCATGCCTGGCAGCCCAAGGTCGAGAAGGATGACGTCGGGCCGCCAGGCCGATGCCTCGCGCACCGCCTCCTCGCCCGTGCCGACCGCGTGGACGTCGAAGTCGTGGTAGCGCAGCCCCGCGCGCAAGGCGCGCTGCATCTCGACCTCGTCGTCGACCACGAGCACCCGCCCGCTCATCGCCGCGTGGTGACGGTGGCCAGGGGCAGTGTGAACTCGAAGCGAGGGCCGCGGCGCCGGTTCTCGGCCCGGATCGTGCCGCCGTGGGCCTCGACCACGCGCCTGGCGATGGCCAGCCCCAGGCCTGTGCCCCGAGCGCGCTGCGTCCAGAACGTGTCGAACACCCGGTCGAGGTCGTTGGGCGGGATCTCAGGCCCGTCGTTCTCCACCCACGCCACGACGTCGCCGTCGCGAGCGGCCGCGCCGATCTCGATCCCGCCGCCTGCGGGTGCCCAGTCGAGGGCGTTCTCGAGCAGGTTCCCCAGCACGCGCCCGACCTGCATCTCGTCCACGTCGATGGCGGGCAGGTCGTCGGGAATTCGGACTGTGACCTCGTGCCCCTTCAGCTCGCCCTTCAGCTGTCGGGTAGCACTTCCGACCAGCTCGGCGAAGCTGTGGGGCTCGCGGTCCAGCTCGACGCCGGCCTCCAGGCGCGACAGCGCCAGCAGCTCTCCGACCATGCGGTCGAGCCGCGTCGCCTGGCGGTCCATGTCCGAGAGAATCTCTCGCTGCTCATCCTTCAGGCCGGCGCCAGGCGCGTTGAGCGCGGTGACGCCGGCGCGGACCGACGCGATGGGGCTCTTCAGCTCGTGGGAGAGCGACGACAGGATGGCCGCCTTGAGCCGGTCCGACGCCTCGAAGCCGCGAGCGCGGTCCGCCTCGAGCGCGGCCCGCCTCCGGTCGAGCAGGAGTCCCGCGAGCCCGATGAGCGCGGCGAGCATGCGCAGCTCTGCCTCGCCGGCGGCCTCCGGTCGAAGCCCGACCCCGACGACGCCGCTCGCCAGCGGCAGGTACGCCGACCCTGGCGCCGCGCCAAAGGTCTTCATCGGCACTACGGCCCCGTTCTTGATGGCGATGCCGATCGCCTGCCCCTTCTCGAAGGCCCACCGCGCCTGCTTGAGCTCGTCCGCGGTGAGTGGCTCGCCGGCCAGCTGCCCTACCTCACCGACCACGGCGAAGCGCTCGACGCCCTCCAGCTTCCGCGCGTTGTCGGAGATCATCGCCAGCGCGCTGGTCACGTCGTCGGTCCGCAGCATGGCCGTGGCCAGCTCGTACAGGGCGCGCGAGTCGGCGGCGATCGCCTCCGCCGTCGCGTGGGCGCGCCGCAGCGAAGCCGCGAGCTGGCTGGTCACGAGGGCGACCGCGAGCAGGACCACGAGCTCGAGCAGCTCGGCCGGGCCTGCCACGGTGAAGGTGCCCACAGGCGGCACGAAGAAGAAGTCGTAGAGCAGGAAGGCGGCGACGCTGGCGGCGACGGCCGGCCCCCTGCCCCACCGCGCTGCGACCCACAGGACCAGGAGGAGGTACAGGGCCGACAGGCCGGAGACGGAGGCCAGCGCGGTGACGGCGCCGATCGCCCCGGTGATCGCGATCGCGCCGCTGATCGCCACCCCGTAGGGCAGGAGGCGCCGCGTCGTCATTGCGAGGTCGAGTCTACGTTCCGGCGATCGCCAGCTCTCGCTCCCGGTTGGCGTAGCCGGGATGGGACGGCCTGGCGACGCGGTACCAGGCGAGCGTCTCGGCGAGCGCGTCCTCCAGCGCCGAAGGCTCGAAGCCGAGCTCCCGGCGGGCGCGGTCGATGACATAGCCCGCCGCGCGCCGGGGGTCGGGGCCGTACGGGCTCGCGCCCTCGGGCATCTGCGCAAACGGGATCGGCCGCAGCCGAAGCGGAACGCCGAGCGCCCGGGCGATGCCTTCGAGCAGGTCGCGCAGGCTCTTGCCCTCGAACGACGCGTTGTACGCCCTGTGCTCCAGGTTCTTGCGGAGGTCACACGCCAGCGCGCACGCGAAGCCGATGTCTTTCACCCAGGCGATCCCCGCCCGCCATTCGAACGTCTCCTCCGGCACCAGCACCGGCCCGCCGTCGGCGACTCGCTCGATGTAGGCCGCGATGCGCAAGGTGTGGTCGGCGGGCCCGAAGACGGCAGGCGGCCGCACGACCGTCCAGGGGAGCTCGGGATGGCGCGTGAGCAGCGTCTCGCACCATCGCTTGCCGTCCCGGTAGTCGAGCTCCGCCGGCGGCTCGCCTTCGAGCGGCACGAAGTCCTCTTCGCGCGCGGGCCTGCCGTGCAGGTCGGGGTAGACGCCGGTGGACACGAAGACGTAGCGCTCGCCTTTGAAGCGCCGCGCGACCATCTCGACCTCGGGCGGCCGGTAGCACGCCAGGTCGAGCACGACGTCGGGCTGCGTCTGCTCGAGCGCGCGGGCGAGCTGTTCCTCGTTGGTGCGGTCGAACGCGACGTAGCTCGTGAAGGTGCCGTATGGACGCTCCTTGCGGCCGGCGGCGATCGTCTCCACCCCGCGGCGCATCAGCTCCTTGCATGCCGCGACGCCGATGAAGCCGGCGCCGCCGATGACGAGAGCCCTAGTCAATATCGCGGGTCACGAAGTCGACGTCGACGCCCTCTTTCTCGTCCAGCCGTCGCGCGAGCTCGGAGGCGAGGACGACGGAGCGATGCCGGCCTCCGGTGCAGCCGAATGCGATGACCAGGTGCATCCGGCCCTTCTCCTCGTAGAGGGGGAGCAGCTCGCCGACGATGCGCTCGATGTCGTCGAGGAGGCGGCGCGCCGCGGGCTGCCTGAGGACGAAGTCCGCGACCGCCGGGTCGCGACCCGAGAGCTGGCGCAGCTCCGGCACCCAGTAGGGGTTGTCGAGGAAACGCGCGTCGATGAGCAACGCGGCTTCGGCGGGCGCCCCGTTCTTGTAGCCGAAGGCGAGGCACGTGACGAGGGGCTTTTCGCGGCTGCGCAGATGCTTGGCCAGCTCCTCGCGCTGTTCCGCCTCGATGCGGTGGTGCGCGCGCTCGTAGGTGCCGCCCGGATGACTGTCGTCGTCGCCGTCGTGGACCAGGACGTACTTGATCCCGCGCCGGTCGGCCTCGCGCAGCAGCTCGGCGCCGCCGTCGTCGACGCCGAGGACCATGTTGGTGTCGCCCAATCCGTCGAGCTCGGCGATGCGCACGAAACCCGCGGCCTCGAACGCCGCCACCGCGGCCTCCATGCGCTCGGCGTCGGGCGCGCCGACGATGACGAGGTTCAAAGGGTTTCCTTCAACCGCGCCGCGAGGCGTTCCGGGATGCCGAGCCTCACGATCTCGTCCACCGGCGCCTCACGGATCGCCTGCACGGAACCGAAGTGTCGCAGCAGCGCGCGCTTGCGCGCGGGACCGATGCCCTCGACCGAGTCCAGCGGCGACGTGAGCGCCTTGCGGGAGCGCACCTTGCGGTGGTGAGTGATCGCGAACCGGTGCGCCTCGTCGCGGATCCGCTGGACGAGGAACATGCCTGGCGAGTTGCGCTCCTGGACGATCGGCTCGGCGCGACCCGGCGCGAAGATCTCCTCGCGCTCCTTCGCCAGCGCGAACGTCGGGATGTCGGCGTAGCCCGCGGACTCCAGCACCTCGAGCGCCGCGCTGAGCTGGCCTCGTCCGCCGTCGATCAGGATCAGGTCGGGGCGGCTCGTGAAGGATGGGTCGCCGACGATGTCGCTCTCCTCGCGGCGCTGCGCGGACTCGAGCCGTTCCAGCCTCCGTCGCAGCACCTCCTGGAGCATGGCGAAGTCGTTCGGCCCCGGCGTGAACTTGATGCGGAAGTGGCGGTAGTGGTCGTTGCGCGGCCGGCCGTCCACGAACACCACCATCGAGCCAACCGCCGAGTCGCCCTGGATGTTCGAGATGTCGTAGCACTCGATCCGCTTCGGCGGTGATTCCAGGTCGAGCGCCTCCGCGAGTGCGGCCAGCATCGGTTCCGTCCGGCTGCGGTCGTAGTCGGCCTGGATCCGCAGCTGCTCGAGCTCCTGCTTTGCGGTCTCTGCGAGCTGGGTGACGAGTCCGCGCTTGCGGCCGCGAAGCGGGACCTCGAGCGTGACCGGCCGCCCACGCTTCTCGGTGAGCCAGCCGGTGATCAGCTCCGGCTCCTCGACGCTACCAGGCAGGATGACCGTGCGCGGGACGTGGGTCGCGCTCGAGTAGTACTGGAGCATGAAGCCGCGCAGCAGCTCGGCCTCGCCGACGTCGCCCGCGCCCTCCAGGGCGTGGCCGTCGTGGCCGACCATCTTGCCCTGCCGGACGTACGCGACCTCCACGTACACGTCGTTGCCGCTGCGGGCGTAAGCCACGATGTCCTGGTCGTCGCGGCCGCGCGTCAGCACCTTCTGCCGGTCGGCGATCCGCTCGATGGAGTGGAGCTGGTCGCGGTAGCGGGCTGCGTTCTCGAAATCGAGGCGGCCGGCTGCGGAGTCCATCCGGTCCTGAAGCTCACGAACCAGCAGGTCGGAGCGGCCCTCCATGAACAGCGCGACCTCGTTGATGCGCGCCTTGTAGTCTTCGGAGCTGATCCGGCGCTCGCACGGCCCGGGGCAGCGCTTGATGTGGAAGTCGAGACAGACCTTACCCTGCTTGAAGATCTCGTCACTGCACGTGCGGAAGGGAAGCAGCTGACGGATCGACTTCACGGTCGAGCGCAGCGACTGCGCCGACGTGTAGGGGCCGAAGTACAGCGCGCCATCGTTCTGCACCCGCCGCGAGTAGTGGATGCGGGGGAACTCTTCGGTCACCGGCAGCTTCAGGTAGAGATAGTTCTTGTCGTCCTTGAGCCGGATGTTGAAACGCGGCCGGTAGTTCTTGATCAGGCTGTTCTCGAGCACCAGCGCCTCGACCTCGTTGGCGGTGGTGATGAAGTCGAAGTCGGTGGCCCGCTGCATGAGCTCGGCGACGCGCCCGGTGTCCGCGTAGCCGGGTGTGAAGTACGAGCGCAGTCGGTCGCGCAGGCGCAAAGCCTTGCCGACGTAGATGACCTGCGTCTTCTTGTCCCGGAACAGGTAGACGCCGGGCGTGTCCGGCACGGCCTGGAGCCGGCGTCTGATAGCGTCTTCTAGGGTTGCCGCCACTTCGTTAGCGATTCTAGGAAGCCGCTAAACTGCGGCCCGTGAGCATGGAACCGCACACCGTCCCGCCCCCCGTTCCCGGCTCCAGCGTGGCCGTCGCCGCCCCGACCAACAATCTGGCCGTCGTCAGCTTCGTCGCCGGCATCGCCTCGTTCTTCGCCCACATCATCCCGGTCATAGGCGGCTTCACGGTGGCGATCGTTGCGATCATCACGGGTTTCGTCGCCCGCGGGCAGATCAAGCGCACCGGCGAGCAGGGCATGTGGATGGCGAACGCCGGCATCATCATCGGCGCGATCCACCTGGCGCTCGGCTTCGTGGTCGTGCTGCTGCTGCTGTTCCTGATCTTCGTCGTCGGCGTCGCCCTCTTCGGCATCGCCGCCTCCGGCGGCGGAGGAACCCCGAGCCCGATCCCCTCGACCTAGAAGTGGATGCCTCGCATGAGGTACGCCATGGTCGCCGCCTCGACTGAGATCTCTTCCGGCGGCGGCTGCTCGCGCTGACCATCCTTCGGGGCTGTCTCCGGGAAGATGTGGTAGGCGCCGGTCATCACGAACTGCAGCAGACCGGGGCTGACCGTGTTCACCGTCTCCCCCACCTTGCCCAGGCGCGTGGACACCTCGGGTTGGCGCGTCAGGATGGCGGTGGCGACCATCTCGGCGGCTTCGTCCGGCGAGCTCGTCGGAAAGTTCTTGTAGATCCCCGTCGGCGCGATCATCGGCGTCCGCACCAACGGCATGTGGATGTTGGTGATGGCGACGCCGTCGTCGACAACCTCGGGCGCGATGCAGCGGCTGAGCGCCGCCAGCGCCGACTTCGATGCCACGTACGCGCCGAATCGAGGCGGGAAGGCCTGCACGCCGATGCTCGAGATGTTGATGACGTGCCCGCGGCGCCGCTGCCTCATACCCGGCAGAACGGCGAGCAGCAGCTTGACGGCGCCGAAGTAATTGAGCTGCATCGTCCTTTGGTAGTCGTGAAACCTCTCGTACGAGGCCTCGATCGACCGCCGGATGGACCTCCCCGCGTTGTTGACGAGGATGTCGACCTGCCCGTGGTCGGCGAGCACGCGCTGGATCACCGCGTCGCACGCGTCGAGGTCGGAGAGGTCCGTGGGATAGACGAAAGCGCGGCCGCCGTCGCGCTCGATCTCCTCCCGCAGCGCGTCGAGCTTCTCCTTCGTGCGTGACACGAGCATCACCTTCGCCCCGTGGCGCGCGAGAAGCTGAGCCGTGGCCCTGCCGATGCCGCTCGACGCGCCGGTGACGACGACAACGCGGTCCTGGAGGGCGTTGCGCAGGTTGCGCTCGGTCGGCACCTCCGGGTCCATGTGCCGCTCCCAGTAGTCCCAGACCTTCCACGCGTAGGAGTGGAGCGGCGGGCATGCGATGCCCGTCCCCTCGAGCGCCGCCTGCGTGTGCTCGGACCTGAACCGCGCCCGGCTGGAGGCGAAGCGCAGCGCCTCGGCGGGGATGCGCACGCCCTCAAGCAGGCGCCGCCTCAGCGTCTGCGCCACCTTCCAGTGCTCCAGCATCGCGGTGGCCTCTTTGGGCAGCATCGCCCTGGCCCGGCTGTCGAGGCGGAGCGTGAACGTCGGGGCGTGGGCGGCGCGGCAGAACTCGTTGGTCACGTCGCCGAGACTGCGCACCTCCGGGTCGGTGAGGTGGAACGTCATCCCGTCGAGGCCCTCGCGCGCCGCGATCGCGTCCAGGGCGCGCGCGACGAAGTCGACCGGGACGACGTTCAGCTCGCCGCCCTCGAACCCGACCAGCGGCACCCACTCCGGGACGGCGTGGCGCAGGCGCTGGATGATCTTGAACGCGTAGTACGGACCATCGATGCGGTCGGCCTCGCCGGTCTCCGACGAGCCGATGACAAGGCCGGGCCGGTAGACGCGAAAGGGAAGGCCCGATGCGCGCACGATCTTCTCGGCGTCGAACTTCGTCCGGTAGTAGGGGTGGTCGACGGCCTGGTTCTCGTCGAACATGTCCTCGGTGAACTTGCCTTTCCACTTCGCCCCCGCGACCGCGATCGAGCTCATGTGGTGGACGCGCGCGCCGGCCTCGCGCGCGACCTCGACCACGTTGCGCGTGCCGTCGACGTTGGCCTTCTGGTTCTGCTCCTCCGAGGCCTCGAGGTCGTAGACCGCGGCGAGGTGATAGAAGTCCGCTCCGCGCAATCGCTCGCGGTCGGGCGCCGCCAGACCCAGCCCCGGTTCGGTGATGTCGCCGTCGACCGGCTGCAGCCGGCCGGCCGCGCCGATCGAGTCGATGAACGCCTCCAGGCGCTCGCGCGACCTCGGCCGCACCAGGACGTACGTCGTGCCGTCGCGGCGGGCCAGGTGGCGCAGGAGGTGGCGGCCGATGAACCCGGTCCCTCCCGTCACAAATCGCGTCATTTCCGGAACTTTACGGCTACTATGCCGCCATGTCCGACAACCCGCCGGCCTATCCCCCTCCTCCCTCGTCCATGCCTCCCGCGCCGCAGGCGCCTCCGCCGCCGCCCGTCTACCAGGGACCCGCGGCGCCGGACTACGTCCAGCCCTACATGCAGCAGCAGCAGCCGTACGCGCCCCAGCCACTGGCCGTCGGTGGCGCGATGGCCGGCGGTCTCATGTACCAGCTCGGCGGGCCCGCGGCCTGGTCGATCGCCTTCGGGTTGATCTCGATCGTCGTCCCGTTCGTGACGAACTACTACTTCCCGATCCTTCCTATCTTCGGCGTGATCAGCGCCATCCGGGCGATCACGCGCGGCCGCCTGATCGGCGGCATCATCGGGATCGCGGTCAACGTCGTGGGCGGGCTCGTCAGCCTGATCGCGAGCGGCCTGATCGGAGGCTAGGGGAGCCTCCAACACCGGATAGTCGCGACTATCCACGCTTTTCTCGAGGCCGGAACGCAGTTAGTCGCGACTGTCCACGCCTTTCTCGAGGCCGGAACGCGGTTAGTCGCGACTATCCACGCTTTTCTCATGGCCGGAACGCAGTTAGTCGCGACTATCGCCCATTCGGCCGGTGGTCGCGCGCCGGGATGAAGAGAATCGGGAACACCGCCGCGACCGCGACGGACGCGACGGCGACCCACAGCGCCGCATTCAGCGACCAGGCGACGAGCGGGCCCGCGATGGCCGAGCCCACAGGCCCACCCAGCATGTTCAGCGACACCGAGACCGCGAACACGCGGCCGAATCTCGTCGGATCGGATCGCCGCTGCCGCAGCGTAAGAAACGCAAGGTCGAACGGCGTCTCGACGAGTGCGACGCCGATCAACGCGGCGGCGACCACAACCACCGAGCCGGCAAACGGCATGACGGCCATGACCGCGGCCATGGCCAGGATCGACCCGGCCATGAGCTGCCTTTCCCGGCCCTCCGTTCGGATCCGGCCGACGAAGAGCATGGCGGCGAGCCCCGCGACACCGACAAGGCCCCACAGGTAGCCAACTGTCGCGGGCCCCTGATGGAGGCGCCCGAGCACCAGCACGGGAACGGCGATCACGAGGCATCCCCATCCGACGCTGAAGGCAAAGAACGTCAGCGCCAGACCGACCAGCGTTCGATTCCGTAGCACGTAGAGCAGTCCCGACCACGCTTCCGCCAACAACGGACCGCCTTGCGGCTCGAAGGCGCGGTCCCGGACGGTAAGCATCGCCAGGCCCGCAAGCCCGAAAAGGACGCCCGATGCCGCGAGAGCCACCTCACCCCCGGCCAGGCCGACGAGAACTCCCGCGAGGGGGGCGCCGACAATGCCGGTGAACACGTCGCTGCTGCTGTCGAGGGCGTTCGCCCTCTCCCATAGATGACCAGGGACCAGGCTTGGCACCAGTGAACGCGCGCCGCCAATGCCGAGCGGACCGGTGAGCGACGCCAGACCGCAAAGGAGCAGCAGCAGGGCCGGCGGCAGCGCGTGCGCGGTCGATAGTGCGGCCAGCAGCGACAGCATCGCGCCTGCCACCAGGTAGTCGACCGTCACCAGGCGCGCGCGACCGTAGCGGTCGAGCAGCGCGCCCGCTAGCGGCGATATGAGAAGGCCCGGAAACGTGAAGAGGAAGACCGCTGCTCCGGCCAGCTGGGGCGACCGATAGCGCGACAGGACGAACAGGACGAGGGCGACGGCGACCATCCGGCCGGCGACGCGGCCGAGCATCAGGCTGGCGACGAGGCGTGGAAATCCCTCGACCCGGAGCAGCGCTCCGTAGCCAGACGGCTGCGCGATCTCTGTCTTCAGCCTACGGCGACTTTCGCGCGGCGCGTCCGCACCGCGCCGTTCGAGCGCTCGAACCTCTTCGCCTTCGCCAGCGGCCCGCGGAGGAACTGCCCCGTCGACGAAGTCGCGTTTCCCGCCAGGGCTTCCGGCGTCCCCTCGGCGATCACGTAGCCGCCGTTCTCCCCGCCCTCCGGCCCCAGGTCCACTACCCAGTCCGCCGTCTTCAGCACGTCGAGGTTGTGCTCGATGACGACCACCGTGTTGCCGTGGTCGACCAGTCGATGCAGCACCGCGAGCAGCCGTTCCACGTCGGCGTAGTGGAGGCCGGTGGTCGGCTCGTCGAGCAGGTAGAGCGTCCGGCCCGTGTCGCGGCGCGAGAGCTCGGCCGACAGCTTGACCCTCTGCGCCTCGCCCCCGGAAAGCTGCGTGGCCGGCTGGCCGAGCCGGATGTAGCCGAGGCCGACGTCGTGGAGCGTGCGCAGCTTGGTCTTGATCGCGGGCACGTTCTCGAACACCTCGAGCGCCTCGTCGACCGTCATCTCCAGCACGTCGGAGATGGAGTGCCCGCGGAACTTCACCTCCTGCACCTCGCGCGAGTAGCGCGTGCCGTGGCAGACCTCGCACGGCACGTAGACGTCGGGAAGGAACTGCATCTCGATCTGGATGATGCCGTCGCCCTGGCACGCCTCGCACCGTCCGCCCTTGACGTTGAAGCTGAACCGGCCCGGCTTGTACCCGCGCATCTTGGCGTCGGGCAGGCTCGCGAACAGGTCGCGGATGTGCGTGAACATGCCGGTGTAGGTCGCCGGGTTGCTCCGCGGCGTGCGGCCGATCGGCGACTGGTCGATGTCGATCGCCTTGTCCAGGTGCTCGAGCCCTTCGACCGCCCGGTGCGGGCCCGGCCGCTCCTTGGCGCGGTAGAAGTGCTGCGCGACCTTCCGGCTCAGGATGTCGGTGATCAGCGAGGACTTGCCCGAGCCGCTGACACCTGACACGGCGACGAACGTTGCGAGCGGAAAGGCGACGTCGATGCTCTTCAGGTTGTTGGCCTGCGCGCCGCGGACCACCAGCTGTTTACCGTTGCCCTTGCGCCGCTTCGCCGGCACCGGGATCATCCTGTCTCCGCGCAGGTACGCGGCCGTCAGCGAGTGCGGATCGCGCAGCACCTTGTCCACCGGCCCGGCGGCCACGATCTCGCCTCCGTGCTCGCCGGCGGCGGGACCGATGTCGACCATGTAGTCGGCCGAGCGGATGGTCTCCTCGTCGTGCTCGACGACGATGAGCGTGTTGCCCAGGTCGCGCAGGCTGATCAGGGTGTTGATCAGGCGCCGGTTGTCCCGCTGGTGGAGGCCGATCGACGGCTCGTCGAGGATGTAGAGCACGCCCATCAGCTTGGAACCGATCTGGGTCGCGAGGCGGATGCGTTGCGACTCGCCGCCGCTCAGCGAGTTGGCCCCGCGCTCGATCGTCAGGTAGTCGAGGCCGACGTCGATCATGAACTGCAGCCGCTCGCGGATCTCCTTGAGGATGCCGCGCGCGATCAGCCGCTCGCGCTCGGTCATGTCGAGCTGGTCGAGGAAGCCGATCGCCCTGCTCACCGACAGCCTGCAGACCTCGGCGATGTTGTGGCCGCCGACCGTCACCGCCAGCGACTCGGGCTTGAGCCGCGTCCCGTCGCACGCCGGGCACGGCTTGTCCGACATGTAGCGCTCGAGCTCGGCCTTGAGGTACTCCGACTGCGTCTCCTCGTAGCGCCGCTGCAGGTTGGCGACCACTCCCTCGAACGGCGCCTCGTACCAGCGCGAGTGGCCGTACTGGTTCTTGTAGCCGAAGCGGATCTTCTTTTCGCCGGTGCCGTTGAGGAGCAGGCCCTGCTGCTGCTTCGTCAGCTTGTTCCACGGCTTGTCCATGTCGATGCCGAAGTACTTGCTGACCGACTCGAGCAGCTCGGGGTAGAAGAACTGGGACTTGCTCCATGCGGCAACCGCGCCTTCGCGGAGCGACAGCGCCGGATTCGGGACGACCAGGTCCGCGTCGACCACCAGCTGCGAGCCCATTCCGGTGCACACCGGGCACGCGCCGTGTGGGTTGTTGAACGAGAAGTTCCGCGGCTCGGGTTCGGGAACGCTGATGCCGTCGATCGGACACATGAAGTCCTGCGACATGGGTATGTCCTGACCGCCGTCGACCCGGGCGATGATCACCGAACCGTTTCCCAGCCGGGTCGCGGTCTCCAGCGAGTCAACCAGTCGGGTCCGCTGGTCCGGTCCGATGACTATGCGGTCCACCACCACGTCGACGTCGTGCTTCTTGTTCTTGTCCATCGGGATCGACTCCCCGATCTCATAGAGGATGCCGTCCACCCGGACCCGAACGAACCCCGACTTGCGAACGTCGTCGATCAAAGCCCTGTACTCGCCTTTTCTTCCCTTGACGACCGGACCCAGGACCATGACCCGGGTCCCCTTGGGCAGCTTCTCGACCTGGTCGGCCATCTGATCCACTGTCTGCCGGCGGACCTCGTGGCCGTTCGGGCAGTGCGGGTGGCCCACTCTCGCGTACAGAAGGCGAAGGTAGTCGTAAACCTCGGTCACGGTGCCCACGGTCGATCGTGGGTTCTTGGAAGTGCCTTTCTGGTCGATGGAGATCGCCGGCGAGAGGCCTTCGATGATGTCGACGTCCGGCTTCTCCATCTGGCCGAGGAACTGCCGGGCGTAGGCGGACAACGACTCGACGTATCGCCGCTGGCCCTCGGCGTAGATGGTGTCGAAGGCAAGCGACGACTTGCCGGAGCCGGACAGCCCGGTGAAGACGACGAGCCTGTCGCGCGGGATCGAGAGGCTGACGTTCTTCAGGTTGTGCTCGCGCGCCCCGCGGATCGTGATCTGGTCAGTCGACATTCGAACCTGTAGCTATTCCTTCTCCCTCGTGATGGCAAACGTGCCGGTGGCGGTGGCGACCAGGCGCCCGCCCGGCCCTTCGACCCGGCATTCGGTGACCGCCGTCCGCCTTCCCGCATGGACGACCCGGCCGGCCGCCCTCAGCGTCTCGCCCACCTTCGCCGCCGAGATGAAGCTGAGCTTCAGGTCGAAGCTCATCGACCGCACGACACCCGGCTTGATGGTACGCAACGACCGGCCCATGGCCGAGTCGGCCAGGGCACCGATCACTCCGCCGTGGACCATGCCCATGGTATTGGACATGTCTTCGGTCGGCGTCATCTCGACCACCGCCGAGCCTTCCTCCTCGGCGACGTCCCTGATGCCGAACCAGCGCCACGCAGGAGACGAGACGTGGACCTTACTCACGGCCCTGGCCCTCCGGTACCGGCATACATGTAGATGACGCGCGCGCGACGAGGCGGCCGCGGTCGTCGAGCACGTCGGCCTCGCTGAACAGCAGCGTCTGCCGCATCTCGATCACCCGCCCGACCGCGCGCAGCGTGCCCTCGATCGCGGGTCGGACGAAGTTGATCTTGAGCTCGATGGTGGTGTTCCACATCCCGTCTTCCTGGAGCGTGGCCAGCGACATCCCCATCGCCGCGTCGGCGATCTGCGTGATCACGCCGCCCTGGACCACGCCGCCGCCGTGGCGGTGCTGCGGCCCGGCCACGAGCTCGAGCACCACGCGACCGGGCTCGGCCTCGGTGATGCGCGCGCCGAGGGTCTCCATCCAGCCCGCCGGCTCGGCGGCCAGGAGCGCCCGCGCGCGGTCGACGTTGCGGACTACGGTCCCCGTCGGGTGCGTCTCCAGTTCCTTACCTGCGTCTTCTGCTTGGGCGCCGCGGCGATCGCCATGGCGACGTCGGCGTCGTCCTCCTTTGTCTCCAGCTCGCCGGAGAGGCGGCGGCGCAGCAGGATGATGCGGTCGCGCACCCGCGCCGCCTCCTCGAACTGCAGCTCCTTGGACAGCCGGCGCATCTCCTTCTCGAGGTCACGCACGATGGCCAGCAGGTCCTCGCGCGGGACGCCGGCGCCGGCCATGATCTCGACCGCGTCGGCCTGGATGTCGTTCTCGTTGATCTCCAGGGCGTAGATCGCCTTCTTCACCGTCTCCGGCGTGATGCCGTGCTCGGCGTTGTAGGCGTTCTGTTTCGTGCGCCGGCGCTCGGTCTCGTCCAGCGCCAGCCGCATCGAGTCGGTGATCGAGTCGGCGTACATCACGACGTGGCCTTCGACGTTGCGGGCGGCGCGGCCGATGATCTGGATGAACGAGCGATAGGCGCGCAGGTAGCCCTCCTTGTCGGCGTCGAGGATGCCGATGAACGCGACCTCGGGCAGGTCGAGACCCTCGCGCAGGAGGTTGATGCCGACGACGACGTCCACCTCGCCGGTGCGGAGCGCGGTCAGGACCTCGATGCGCTGCATGGCGTCGAGCTCGGAGTGCAGGTAGCGCACCTTGACGCCGTACTCGCGCAGGTAGTCCGCGAGGTCTTCGGCAAAGCGCTTGGTGAGCGTCGTCACCAGGGAGCGCTGGCCGATCTCCGCACGCTTGCGGACCTCGGCGAGCAGGTCGTCGATCTGGCCCTCGGTCGGCCTCACCTCGACGGTCGGGTCGACCAGGCCGGTCGGCCGGACGATCATCTCCACCTTGCGCTCCCCGCGGCGCATCTCGTACGGACCGGGCGTGGCCGAGACGTAGATCACGTTCTGCGCCCGCTCCTCCCACTCCTCGAAGCTGAGCGGGCGGTTGTCGAACGCGCTGGGCAGCCGGAAGCCGTATTCGACCAGCGCCGCCTTGCGCGAGCGGTCGCCGCCGAGCATTCCGCCGATCTGCGGCACGGCCACGTGCGACTCGTCGACGAAGATCAGCGTGTCGGCGGGGAGGAAGTCCATGAGCGTGTACGGCGCCTCGCCAGGCTTGCGCCGCGTGAGGTGGCGCGAGTAGTTCTCGATCCCGGCGCAGGTGCCGGTCTCACGCAGCATCTCGAGGTCGAAGTTCGTGCGCTGGCGGAGGCGCTGCGCCTCGAGCAGCCGGCCGTGGTCCTCGAACCACTTGCAGCGCTCCTCGAGCTCGGCCTCGATGTCGCCCATCGCCAGGCGCAGCTTGTCCGCCGGCGTGACGTAGTGGGACGCCGGGAAGATCGTGAAGGTGTTGCGCGCGCCGAGTATTTCGCCGGTCACCGCGTCGAGCTCCTGGATGCGCTCGACCTCGTCGCCGAAGAACTCCACCCGGAAGACCTTCTCCTCGTTCGCCGGCACCAGGTCGACCACGTCGCCCCGGACGCGGAAGCGCAGGCGGCCGAGGTCGTAGTCGTTCCGCTCGTACAGCATCTCGGTCAGCTTGCGGAGGAAGACCTCGCGCCGGACAGACATGCCTTTCTCGACGCGCAGCGACTCCCCCATGTAGTCCTCGACCGAGCCGATGCCGTAAATGCAGCTCACGCTGGCGACCACGAGCACGTCGCGCCGCGTGAGGAGCGACTGCGTCGTCGAGTGGCGCATGCGGTCGATGTCCTCGTTGCGGCTCGAGTCCTTCTCGATGTACGTGTCGGTGCGCGCGATGTACGCCTCCGGCTGGTAGTAGTCGTAGTAGCTGACGAAGTACTCGACGGCGTTGTCGGGCAGCAGGCGCCGAAACTCGGCGCACAGCTGCGCGGCGAGCGTCTTGTTCGGGCTCAACACGAGGACCGGCCGCTGCAGCTCCTCCACGACCCACGACATGACGTTCGTCTTGCCGCTGCCGGTCACGCCGGCGAGCACCTGCTGGGTCAGCCCCGCCTGCACGCCCTCGACGAGCCGGGAGATGGCCTGTGGCTGGTCGCCGGCGGGCTTGAAGGGTGCGTCGACACGAAATCGGTTGGGCATCGTTTTCGGGCTTCCAATTCTAAGGCGCACAAACGTTCGGGAGGGCGATTAGAGGCGAAAGCTAGGGGAGGGCGAGAATCATCGCCTCGACGATCGTTCCTGCCAGTAGGACCCGAGCGCCCGGCGGCACACGCACGAGCGCGTGCGCGCCGGCCAGGGACATCAACCGCGAGGAGGACTGAGAGCCGGTCGTCTCGGCCACCAGCTCTCGCCCCTCGCGCCGCAGGGTGACCCGCTGGTACTCGGTGCGCTCGGCGGTCGGCCTCGCGTCATAGCCCAGGCGCACGGCCAGCAGAGGGCGATGCACCTGAGCGAAGCCCTGCATCTTGCGCAGGGCGGGCCGGACGAAGACCTCGAACGTGACCAGCGAGGAGACCGGGAAGCCTGGCAGGCCGAACGCGAGCTTGCCGCGTTCCAGGGTGGCGAACGTGAATGGCTTGCCCGGCTTCAGCTTCACCCGGCCGACGTGCACCGAGCCCAGCGACTCGAGCAGCGGCTTGACCAGGTCGTGCGTCCCCACTGACACCCCGCCCGAGGTCACGAGCGCGTCGGCGTCATCGAGCGCGTCGACGACGAAGCGGCGCAGCGCGGAGGCTTCATCCGGGGCGATGCCGAGCAGTCGCACGTCCGCGCCCGCCTCGCGCAGGGCGGCGAGCAGCGCCCAGCGGTTCGAGTCCGGGATCTGGCCCCGTCCGGGGGTCTTCCCCACCTCCACCAGCTCGTCGCCGGTCGACATCAGGGCCACCCGGGGCCGGCGGCGGACCGGCAGCCGGGGCCGCCCCGCCGCGGCGGCGATGCCGATCTCGGCCCCGCCCAGCTGGGTTCCGGCCCTGAGGATCAGGTCGCCAGTTGCCAGGTCCGCGCCGACCTTGTGGAAGTTGCCGCCCGCCGTCAGCGTCGCGGGCACCGTCACACGGTCGCCCGAGACGTGGACGTCCTCGACCATCACCACCGAGTCGGCGCCCTCGGGCACGACCCCGCCCGTCAGGATCCGCGCGGCGGCCCCGGGCCCGACCGTGCCTTCGAAGGGCCTGCCCGCGGCCGATTCGCCGAGCACGCGGAGGGTCTTCCCCGCGTCGGCCGCGCGCACCGCGAAGCCGTCGACCGCGCTGGAAGGAAACGGCGGCAGCGGCGCCTCCGCGACCAGGTCGTCGGCCAGCACGCGGCCGGGAGCATCGGCGAGGGCGACCGTCTCGACGCCGAGTACCGGCGTGCGCTCGAGGACGACGGCGGCGGCCTCGTCGGCGTCGATCAGCGGATACGTCGAAGCGCGCAACGGCTAAACCTCGCGATAGTCGCGACTAACGTTACTTCTCGCCCCGCAAACCTCGCGATAGTCGCGACTAACGTTACTTCTCGCCCCGCAATCCCCGCGATAGTCGCGACTATCGCGCGCCCAGGCGCCTCATTCGTACCGCAGCGCGCGGGCGGGGTCCTGGCGCGCCCCGCGGAGCGCCGGCAGCAGGCCGCTGACCATCGCCAGCAGCGCGGCCAGCAGCATCGCTACCACCACGACCCGGACGTCGATCCGGAACACGTCAAAGCCGGTGCTCGTCACCGACTGCGTCAGTCTGTCCACGGCCGCGTTGCCCAGCCGGCCCAGGCCGACTGCCACCAGCGCTCCGACCAGCCCACCCGCGACACCGATCACGAGCGCCTCGGCAAGGAAGACCAGGAGCACGTCGCGCGACCGGGCGCCCAGCGCCTTCAGCACCCCGATCTCCTTCGTCCGCTCGAGCACCGCCGTGTACATCGTGTTCGCGATGCCGAGGCAGGCGAGGAGCAGGGCGACGAGGGCAAGGCCGAGCAGGGCCACCCGCAGCTTGCCGAGCAGGTCCTCGAAGTTGCGGAACTGGTCGCCGAAGGTCTGGGCCTGGAAGCCCAGGGCGATGACCCGCTGCCGGAGGCTCTCCACCGAAAGGCCCGAGTCGGCAAGAAGCGTGATACTCGAGAACTCGCCGGTCTTCCATCCGTTCACACCGGCCAGGCTCGTCCAGTAGGACCTCATGAGGCCGTTCGGTGCCAGGGCGCCCGGAGCGCCGGCGGGCACGTAGTTGTTGGAGACGATGCCGACGACCA
>DATEGB010000051.1:0-33034 GCA_035280365.1 Candidatus Dormiibacterota bacterium
GATGCCGTTGATGTCGACGAGCGCCGTCGGCTGGGCGAGCCGCAGCCGCATCAGTGGGATGAGGCTGTGCCCTCCGGCCAGAACCTTGGCGTCCTCGCCGAACTTGTCGAGCAGCTTCGACGCCTCCTCCACCGAGGAGGCGCGGGCGTATTCGAAAGCGGCTGGAATCACTTGCGTGCCCCCTTCATCATGTTCCAGATCCGGTCTGGGCTGGCGGGCATGTCGACGTGCTTGATGCCGAGCGGGCTCAGCGCGTCGCTGACGGCGTTGATGACCGCCGCGCTCGCGGCGATCGTGCCGGCCTCGCCGATGCCCTTTACGCCGAGGTCGTTGGTGGGCGACGGCGTCACCGTGTGGTCGAGGTCGAGCGAGGGGATCTCGCCGATGCCCGGGATGCTGTAGTCGAGCAGCGTGCCGGTCTTGAGCTGGCCGCTGTCCTCGTCGTAGACGACTTCTTCATAGAGCGCCTGCGCGATCGCCTGCGCCACGCCGCCGTGGATCTGGCCGTCGACGATCATCGGGTTGATGATGTTTCCGCAGTCGTCGACCGCTACGTATTTCTGGAGCTGGACGTTGCCCGTCTCGGGGTCGACCTCGACGACCGCGATGTGGGCGCCGAAGGGCCAGACCAGGTTGGGCGGGTCGAAGTATGCGACCGCCTCGAGGCCTTGTTCCATGCCCTCCGGAAGGCCCATGCCGTAGCTCGCGAACGCGACCTCGCCGAAGGCCTTGGTCTTGTCCGGCGAGCCCTTGACGTGGTAGCTGCCGTGTTCGAAGACGACGTCGTCCTCGGCCGCCTCGAGCAGGTGCGCGGCGAGCTTGCGTCCCTTGTCGATGACCTTGCCCACCGCCTTGCTCACGGCCACGCCGCCGACGGCGAGGCTGCGACTGCCGTAGGTGCCGTAGCCGAAGGACGTTCCCTCGGCGGTGTCACCGTGCCGGAGCTCGACGCTCTCCAGCGGTACGCCGAGCTGGTCGGCCACGATCTGGCTGAACGTCGTCTCGTGGCCCTGGCCGTGCGAGTGCGTGCCGGTGTAAACGATCACCGAACCTGTCGGCAGGACGCGTACCTGCGCCGACTCGACGAGGGCGATGCCGCCGGTCGCCGGCGCCGTCGCCGCGCTCGGACCGAAGCCGCAGAGCTCGATCCAGGTCGACAGGCCGATGCCGAGGTAGCGACCATGCTTGCGCCCTTCCGCCTGCTTCTTGCGCAGCTCTTCGTAGCCGGCGATCTCGAGCGCGCGGTCGAGCGCCTTCTCGTAATCGCCGGAATCGACGACGAGCCCGAAGTTCTGCGTGTACGGGAACTCGCTGGGCTGAATGAAGTTCTTGCGCCGCACGTCGACCGGGTCGAGCTTCAGCTCCCGCGCGACCAGGTCGATCATGCGCTCGACCAGGTGCGTTGCCTCCGGCCGGCCCGCGCCGCGGTACGGATCCGTCGGCACCCGGTTGGTGAGGATGCCGATCGTGCGCGCCGAGATGCCGCCTTTCCACTTGTATGCGCCGCCGGCCATCAGGCACGCGCACGCCTGGAAGGCGCTGAACGTGCCGACGTACGCGCCCACGTCCAGGTGCTGGGTGACCCGCATGCCAAGCACGGTGCCGTCTTTCTTGGCCGCGACCTCGACGTCGTAGAACTGGCCGCGCCCATGGGTCGCGTTCTGAAGTGATTCAGTCCGGGTTTCGATCCACTTCACCGGCCGGTCCGTGATCCGGGCCAGCGCCGGTACGAGGTAGTCCTCCGGATAGGGGCTGATCTTGCTGCCGAAACCGCCGCCCACGTCGGGCGAGACCACCCGCACCTGGCTCTCCTTCAGGCCCATCGAGCCGGAGACGAAAAGGCGGATGAAGTGCGGGTTCTGGCTCGACATCCAGATCGTGAGCTTCTTGTCGAAGGTCTCGTACTCCGCCATGACGCCGCGGGGCTCCATCGGCACCGGGGCAAGGCGGTTCTGGAGGATGCGCTGCTTGACGACGATGTCGGCCTCCTTGAAGGCGGCCTCGGTGATGTCGGGTCCGGTGTAGGCGAGGTCCCAGCACAGGTTGTCCGCCGCCCCCTCGTGGACTTTCGGGCTGCTCGCTTCGAGCGCCTTCTCGAGGTCCATGACCGCGGGCAGCTCCTGGTACTCGACCTGGATCATGTTGGCCGCGTCGGCCGCCTGGCCTCTGGACTCGGCGATCACCGCGGCGACGATCTCGCCCTGGTAGCAGACCTCCTTCTCGGCGATCGGGAAGCGCTCCGGGATGTACTTCTTCTCGGCCACGAAGGCCGGCGCCGCCGGGTGAGTGCCCGCGAGCTGGCCCTTGAAGTCGCGCGCGGTGTAGACGCCGACCACACCGGGCGCCTTGCTCGCGTCGGTGACGTCGATGCTCTTGATCCGCGCATGGGCGAGCGGGCTGCGCACGAACGCCGCGTACGCCGTGCCCTGGCGCACCAGGTCGTCGGTGTAGTGGCCGTGGCCGGTGACCAGGCGGGGGTCTTCGCGGCGGTGGATCTTCGCGCCGACGAGCTGTGTGACCGCCATCTCACTCGCCTCCGGCCGCGACGGTCGTCTTTTTCGCCGGCGCGGTGCTCATCGTCTGGGCCGCGCTCTTGACCGCCTTGACGATGTTCACATAGCCCGTACACCGGCAGAGGTTGCCTTCAAGGCCCTTGCGGATCTCGTCCTCGGTCGGGTTCGGGTTCTGCGCGAGCAGGTACGCGGTGGCCATGATGAACCCGGGCGTGCAGTAGCCGCACTGCAGGCCGTGCTCGTCCCAGAAGGCCTGCTGGATCGGGTGCAGCTCCCCGTCCCTGGCCATGCCCTCGATGGTCGTTATGTTCGCGCCCTCGGCCTGGACGGCGAACATCGTGCAGCTCTTCACCGCCCTGCCGTCGACCAGGATCGTGCAGGCGCCGCACTGGCTCGTGTCGCAGCCGATGTGGGTTCCGGTGAGCCCCAGGTTGTCGCGCAAATGGTGCACGAGCAGCAGGCGAGGCTCGACCTCATGCTCGTGCCGGCGGCCGTTGACTGTGACAGCGACCTTGTGCTTCATAGATCCTCCTGTACCCCTCCCAAGGCACGCCCGGGGTGCTCCGGGCGTGGTGAACGGACCTGGTCGCCAGACGGACCCTTCTATTGCGCTACTTTTAGCCGGGAAATGCAACTGGAGAATTCCTTTCAGGTGAGCGCCCCACCCGATCGGGTGTTCGCCTACCTCCTCGACGTGACCAAGGTCGTCTCGTGCGTGCCGGGCGCGGAGCTCACCGAGGTGGTCGACGCGAGCACGTTCAAAGGCAAGGTGAAGGTCAAGGTCGGGCCGATCACGGTGGCCTACAACGGGACGGCTCGGATCGCCGAGCGCGACGAGGCCAGCCGCACCGCGACCCTGACCGCCGAAGGGCGCGAAACCACCGGTCCGGGCTCAGCCCGGGCGTCGGCGACGATGACCGTCCACACCGCCGGCGAGGGCTCGCGGGTCGAGATCGTCACCGACTACCACGTCGCCGGGCGCGTCGCCCAGTTCGGGCGGGGCGTGATGGAGGACGTGTCGAGGCGGCTGATCAACGACATGGCGAACTGCATCCAGGCCAACGTCGAGGCGGACGAGCCGAGGGACGACGACGTCGCGGCGGCGGTCGAGCGCTCCGAGGAAACCGCACCAAGACAGGTCGCCACGGTGAAGCCCGTCAGCGCTTTCGGGCTGTTCTGGCACCTCGTGAAGCTGCGACTGGCCCGCCTCTTCGGGCGTTCCTCAGCCTAGCCAGACGCCGGCTTGGCCGGCGTCACCCTAAAAAGACGGCAAGCATCAGGTCGCGGTTGACCCAGATGTTGGGCTGCGTCCAGCTCTTGCCGTTGATGCCGAAGATCGTCACGGTCACGTCCATCATCTGGAAGAAGCGCGCCTTCATGAGGATCTCGGTGTGCATCGCCGGCTCGGTCGCCTTCGGGAACTCGGCGGCCCCCGTGACCATGAACGTCGAGGCCTGGAACATCACGTAGCGCCGGATCATCTCGGCGACGATGTCGGGCGGCGCGGGCTCGGGGTCGATTGTGCGGATGCCGCCGACGAAGTTCTTGTTGAAGAGGCCTTCGGGCACGCCGCTGAGCGGCACGGCGCCGGGCAGCAGCGGCTCGGCGCTGACGTTGCGCATGTGGAAGAGCGGTTCGGGGTCGTTGATCGTCTCCCGCAGTCGGCCGCCCCGGACCTGGATCTCGGCCGTCAGGCGCTGGTAAGCGGTGAGGACGTCGACCTTGCTCCACGATAGGTTCGCCCCGATCGAACCCGCTGTCTGGGCTTGCATCAGCGGGCAAGGATAGCGCCGTGGCCCGAATTTCAAACCCTCGACAATGCCTGTCGTGGAGCTGAACGCTTTCATCTCCGTCTCGGAGGAGCGGGGGCAAGGCGACCGGGTTGCGGTCAAGGACCTGGTCGACGTCAAGGGCATGGTCACGACCGCGGGCGGCATCATCCTGCCCAATGTCCCGGCGAACGAGGACGCGCCCGTGGTTCGGCGCCTGCGCGCCGCGGGCTGCGTGGTCGTGGGCAAGGCCAACCTCCACGAGTTCGCGTACGGGGTCACCAACATCAACCCGCACTACGGCAACGCGCTCAACCCGCACGACCCGACCCGCATCGCCGGCGGATCGTCAGGCGGTTCGGCCGTCGCCGTGGCCACGGGCCTGTGCGACTGGGCGATCGGCAGCGACACCGGCGGCTCGATCCGCATCCCGTCGTCGCTTTGCGGCGTCGCCGGCTTCAAGCCGGAGTTCGGCAGCATCGACATCGGCGGCGTGGTCCCGCTGAGCAAGTCGCTGGACACCCTGGGCCCCATCGCACCGAACGTCGCCACGCTGGCGCGCGCCTTTCACGTGATGGCGGGCGAATCAGTGTCCGTCGAAGGCCTCGAGGCGCCCCGCCTTGGTGTGCCGCGCGGCTGGGTCGGCGACCTCGACGCGCCAACGGCGGAAACATGGGAGCGGGTCGCCGGCGGCTGGCCCGAGGCCGACTTCGTCGACCGCGACCCGTTGTTCGAGGTCGGGGTGACGATCCTTCTCTATGAAGCCGCCGCATTCCACCACCGGTGGGCCGAGGAGTTCCCCGACAAGTACGGCGCGGACGTGCTCCGCCTGATCCGGCGCGGCTTCGAGGTCTCGGCCGGCGACTACGAACGCGCGAAGGCCGACCGCGTGCGACTGGCCGAGGCAGCCCGCGGCGCCATGGACCAGGTCGACGCGCTCGTCCTGCCCGCGACCGCGATCGTCGCGCCTCCGGTCGACCACGGGCCCGAGGTGAGGGAGCAACTGTCGCGATTCACGCGGCCCTTCAACACCACGCATCAGCCCGTCGCGGTCATCCCCGCGCCGGTGCGGGGTCTGCCGGTCGGCATCCAGGTCGTCGGCGAGACCAATGCCGCCACGCTGCGCGCCGCGGCGTGGCTGGAACGGTCCTGGCGGTGAGGTCGAAGGATCTCTATCCGGCGATCTTCAGCCGCCACGCCGAGGCTTATGAGCGGCGGCTGGAGCAGATCATGTCCCGCGGGGAGGCCCGCGGCCGGCAGCGCGCGATCGAGCTGCTCGAGGCGGCGCCGGGGATGCGGGTTCTCGACCTGGCGTGCGGCCCGGGCAACCTGACCGCGCGCGTGGCCCCCCTGGTCTTTCCCGGCGGCGCGGTGGTGGGCGTCGACCTCGCGCCGGGGATGATCGAGCGCGCGCGGAAGCGGCGCATCGCCGGCGCGACGTTCGAGGTCATGGACATCGAGCAGCTGGCATTCCCGGACGCGTCATTCGACGCCGCGCTGTGCGGGCACGGCCTACAGTTCGTGCCCGACCTCGCGCGCGCGCTCGCCGAGGCGCGGCGCGTGCTTCGACCCGGCGCGCGCTTTGCGGCCAGCGTCCCGGTGGGCAGCCCAAGCCAGGGCGTCCTGGACCTCCTCGGCGCCGTCGTCGACCGCCACCTCCCGCCCCCACCGCGACCGGTCGACCAGGACACCACACGGCGCCTCGTCTCCGACCCGGAGGCTCTGGCCGCGGCCGCGCGCGTGGCGAGCTTCGAGTCGGCCCGTGTCGAGACGATCGAGGAGAAGGTCGTCTGGCAGTCGGCGGAGCAGCTGGTCGCGCTGTGCACGAGCTGGTGGGACTGCGCCGTGCGCATGGAAGGCCTGGACGCAGGCGCGCGCGCCATGTTCGTCGACGACGCGATCGCCACGTTGGCGCGCGACCACCCCGGCCGCATCGAGACGACCGCGCGCAACCTGATCCTGCTCGCCGTCGCCTGACGCAAACTAGCGCTCCACATGCCGCCGCCCAGCGCGATGCTCCGAATGGTCGCGTTCGCGGTCGCCGCGGGGCTCGGCATGGCCGGGGTGCAACCGCTCGTCGCCGCCTCGACCGGCGCGGTGCCGATGAGCTGGGCTCTAGGCCTCAGCGCGCCGGCGGTCGCCACCGCGCTGGCGGTCTTCCTCGCCGGTCGGGTTCTCAACCGGGGTGACGCGCTGCCGCCCTGGTACTCGGCGTGGCTGCTGCTCCCCGGCTCGTTCTTGCTCGCGGGCGCGGCCGCGATGTGCATCTTTGGCGCCCTGGTCCAGTTCACCCTCATCCCCCCGGCGATGTGGGCGCTCCTGGTGGCCGGCGGCGTGCTGTGGACAGGCGCGCTGGCCCTGGTCCGCAGCCACTCCCACTAGCCGGGAACGGTCAGCGGCGACCGGACTCGCGGTCGATCCTGTCCTCGATCGCCCAGATGCGTTCGCACCACCGGACGGTGTCGAACAGCTCGTGCAGCTGCCTGCTCAGCGGGACGCCGCTGCGCTGCCGCAAGCGTGACTCGGCCACCTTCAGGCGGTAGAAGCGGTAGTTGTCGCTCATGAAGGCCAGACTAAAAATCCGCGGTCGGGCCCAAAAGGTGGGAACTACCTGATTCAGGCCCGTGCGGTACCTGATCTTTAAGGGAGCGTTTTCGCGGTCGCCGTGGCGGCGCGCGCGAGGCGGTCGCGGATGGCCCGGCGGCCGCGCTCGATCGCCTGCGCGCCGTCGCCGCTCTTGAAGCCGCTGTTGACGCCGCCGAGGAGGCTGTCGAGCTCCCACGCAAGCTGCTCTGGATCCACGGTCGGCGCGATCTCGCCCGCCTGCTGCGCCTCGGTCACCGCGCGCCGCAGGGTGTAGGACCAGAAGCCTTTCTTCTCGAGGACCGAGTCGCGCACCGGCCCCGGCCGCTTGCTGTCGTATTCCTCGGCCACCGCCCAGAAGAAGCAGCCGCCTGGAAACACGCCGCGCTCGAGGTAGGAGAGCCAGGCGTTGGACAGGGCCCAGACGCGGCCGACGCCGCGCGGGTTGACCAGCGCCGGGCGAATCACCTCGTCGGTGAAGATCTCGGCGGCGGCGGCGATCGTCGCCAGGTGCAGCTCCTCCTTGGAGCCGAAGTGGGCGAAGAGGCCGCTCTTGCTGATGCCGAGATCGTCGGCGAGGCGCTGCAGGGAGACCGCGTCGAGGCCCTCCGCCGAGCCGACGCGGGCCGCGTGGGCGAGGATCGCCCGCCGGGTCCGCATGCCGCGGATGCGCCGCCGGTCGGTCGGCGGCGCTGTTTCCTGGAGCGCCCCCTCGGTTCCGGTCCCTGTCGCCATCCTGCGCGCCGATTTTAGCACGAACGGTCGGATACTCTTGACATTGAACGACCGGTCGTGCTATTTGTTTGTCTAGAGGTTCGTGAGGCAGATGGTCGAGATCGAGATGGGACGGAGCGGTCGGCCCGGGCTGGCGGCGCTGGAGGCCAGCGACGCGGCCCTCGTGGAGCGGCTTTTCGACCGGCTGTCGCCGGAGTCGATCTACCGGCGCTTCTTCAGCCCGATCACGAGCGCCGAGCACTTCACGCGCCTGGTGCTGCGCGAGGATGCTCTCGACCGGGCGGCCGTCGCCGCCGTGGAGGATGGAGAGCTGGTCGGCGTCGCCCAGTACTCGCGCCGTCCGGGCGCGGACGAGGCGGACCTGGCGGTCATGGTGGCCGACGCGTGGCAGCGCCAGGGGCTGGGCACCCGCCTTGTTGCCGCCCTGGCGGATCGCGCCCGCGGGCAGGGGATCGAGAGGTTCGCGGTCGACGTCCAGGGCGACAACTACGGCTCGCAGCGGCTGCTGCGCCGGGTCGCGCCGGGCCTGCGGTTGACCTTCAGCGGCGGCGTCGGCGAGGGCGAGTTCTCGATCCAGGGTGCGTCATGACCGACTCCGAGAAGCTCGCCTTGATCCGTGACTCGGGTCAATTCGACTCTTGGGTCGATTCGCAGTTGAGGCGTGTGCTGCCCTTCTTCGACGAGGTCGCGGTATGCGCGCGCGAAGGGATCGCGGTCGAAGGCACGCCGTGCCACCAGTTCTTCGTGGTCGCGGATGGCATGCTCGAGACTTTTTGCGGCGACCGGGCCGAGATTCTGCGCGTGGGTGACTCGTTCGGTTGGGCGGCCATGGAGCGGCGGGCGACCAACCGCGCCACCGTCATCGCGCTGACCGACGCCCGGCTGCTGGTCATGAGCCATGCCCAGTTCAGGGCCGCGGCCGCGCCGCCGCCGCGAAGGCGCTTCCTACGCTGGGCCCTCCCCACCTCCCGCCGGTCCCTCCCCCGCCCGCCAGACCTGGTCGCCAGCGTAGACGTGAAAAAAGCCCGCGCCAACCCAGCCGGTTAAGACGCGCGACTCACCCCGCGGCGCGGGAGTGCATCATGCCTGCGCCGCCGGCCAGCGTCCGCCGTAGGCACACCGCCACCCACATCCGGTACGGCCGCCACCTTTCGGCTATCCGCTCGAGCTCGGCGATGTCAGGCTCGTGGCCCAGCCCATACGCGTCCCGCACCGCCCCGAGCAACCGCCGCTCCGACGTCGGCAGCTCGTCGACGGCGCTCAGCGCGCGGAGGCGGACCAGCTGGGCGCCGAACTCGCCGATCCCCTTCAAAGACATGAGTCGGTTGAGCGCCTCGTCCCGCGGCAGCGCGCGCAGCGCTTCGGTGTCGAGCTGACCACCGAGAGCGGCGTCACCCAGCGCGTTGAGGTACTCGAGCTTCCTCCCAAAAAGCCCCCGGAACGACGTCATCCGCACGAGCACGTCCGGGGCGGGCAAGCAGTACAGGCGATGGCCGTGGATGTCGATGGCGGCGCCGAGCTCGCGGCACATCCTCTCCTTCACCCCCTGGGCCTGGCGCATCGCGATGCGCGTGCTCATGATCGACCACGCCGCCGCCTCGTAGGCGCTCGACCAGTTGACCGGACGAAAACCGGGAAACATCGCCTGCAGGCGCGCCACCGCGGGGTCGCGTTGCGCCACGTCCGGCCACGCCCGACCGTCGACGTCGAGGCTCAACACGCGCGCCGTCTGCGCGCGCACCGCATCTACCGAAGCCTCGCCATAGACGTCGCCGTGGACCCGACCATCGTCGAGTTGAGTCAGACAGACGCCGGCGGGCGTCCAGGCATCGTCGGTCAGGAACGCCAGGTGCAGATGGCCCGCCGACGGGTCTCCGTCCGACGGCGCCTCGTGCCACGCGTCGATGAAGCGCGCGCTCTCGCGCAGCGAGTAGTCGCCGAGCGGCTCGAGCTCTAAGCTCCCCATTCGCGCCGTATCAAAGCAAAAGGCCGGTCGCACGATGGCGACCGGCCTCAGCAATGTGCCTGCTAGGCGAGCTTGATCCGGTTCGCGCGCGGGCCCTTCTGGCTCGGCTCGACCTCGAAGGTCACCCGCTCACCGCCCGCGAGTGAGTCGAAGTTCACGCTCGAATCCAGCCCGGTGCGGTGGAAGAAGTACTCCTTGCCATCCTCCGCCGCGATGAAGCCGAACCCGCGGTCGGAGACCAGCTTCTTGATCGTCCCTGTCGGCATCTACGAACCCCCCTTCTCGAAAGTCAATCGCGAACGCACGGTCCTTTCGAGAAGCTCCGACCGCGGCGAACATCCCCGCCAACCGAGGACTGGCTTACCTTACCACCGAGCCGACGACCCTTCAAACCGCCAGCAAAGCGACGCCGACGAGCGTGGCGACGGCGCCCGAAACCTTCATCGCCGCGCGTTCGCGCTCGCGCAGTCGCCATACGCCCCACACGGCGACAGCCACGATCGCGACCTCGCGCACGGGCGCGACCACGGCCAGCGGCGCCAGGCTCAGCGCCCACAGGACCAGGAAGTAGCCGGCCCAGAAAAACGCTCCGATGATGCTCGACTGTCTCCACGTCGGCGGCTGCGCCGACGCATCCGGGCGGTACACGCCGAGCGCCGCGGCGATGCGGACGGCGAGCGGGAGCTCGATCGCCATCAGCGTGAAGAGCAGCCAGGCGTAGAGCCACGGCGTGGCGAGCCGCACGCCGAGCCGGTCGACCGAGCTGTAGGCGGCGATGGCAACCCCGGTCAGCAGGGCCGGCAGGGTGGCGCGGCCGCGCGCCTGTGAGACAGACACCGCCAGGATGCCGACCAGCAGCAGCCCCACGCCCAGCAGCTGGGCCGAGGTCAAGCGCTCGCCCAGGATCACCAGCCCGACTCCAACGCTGAGCAAAGGCGCCGACCCGCGCGCGATCGGGTAGACCGCGGACAGCTCTCCGCGCCGGTACGCCGTCGAAAGCAGGAACAGGTAGGCGGTCTCGAGGAGCGAGGAGAGTAGGCACAACCATGTCGCCGCCGGCGTCAGCACCGGGCGGCCGAAGACCAGCCACGCGGGCGGCAGGCTCAGCGTGGCGACGACCGCGGCCATCGCCGTGGCCCGCCGAAAGGTGGTGATCGGGTCGCCGCCGACCTTGACGAGCACGTTCCACGTGCCGTGGAAGACCGCGGCCACAAGGGCCATGCCGACGGCGACCGCGATCATCGCCGCGGGCGGGCCAGAAGACGGCCGAGGAGCCGGTACACCTCCGGGTTCACGACCAGGCCGTTGTGCGAGCCCCACACCGGGATGGCGGGGATGTCGGGGCGCAGGCAGGAGCGAAAGTTCACGACGTCGTCCGCTCGCGTGTAGATCGAGGTCGTGGGCACCACCGGGCTGAGCTTGAGGTCGTAGGTGAACCGACCTTCGGGGTTGAGCCTTCTCCCGAAGGCCAGCTCGTTGGCGGTGCGAACGACGTCGACGGCGTGATGCGTAACCGCGGCGACGTCGGTCCAGTCCGCGAGCGGCGAGCCGAGCGCGATGACCTGCTCGATGTTGTCCGACTTGCGCTGCGAGAGCACCTTGGCGAGGAGGCCTCCGCGGCTGTGCCCGACCAGGCTGACGCGCGACTCGGCGGCGTCGGCGATCTCGGCCACCCGCCGCCGCAAGTTCGCCAGCATGCGCTCGGAGTGCTGGACGTTCAGCACGATCCCCGACAGATGGCTGGTGTAGCCGATCCGGCCCAGCCACGCGTGGAGCACCCGCATCGTCCAGTCGCCGGCTAGAAATCCTGGGACGAGGAGGACGGGACGGCCGTCGCCTGGCGGCACGCCACGACCCCGAAACACCGGGTCGCGGAGCAGAGCCGAGAGCTCGCGGACCGCGAACGGATCCCACAACCTCATCGAACTGGGATGGTAGGTCTCCCGGTCAGATTCACGTCCAGCCGCGGCCGCAAATGCACTCCCGATTATTTAGACAGTCAATCTGTTTAAATATTGCGATGCCGCGTCCCTACGACCTGGGCAAGCGCCGCCACGCCGTCGACCGTACGGCCGCGTCGGTCGTCAGCGCCGCCCGTCAGCTGGTGGCCGAGGGCGGCGGGAGCTTCGCGATCGGGAGCCTTGCCCACCGGGCAGGCGTCTCCCGCGCCACCGTATACAACCGCTTCGGGTCCAAGGCGGGCGTGCTGGAGGCGCTCCGGCCGCGGCGCGTGGTCGAGGCGGTCGAGGCGGGCAGCCTCTCCGAGTACATCGAGCGGTCCTGCGCCGCCTGGGCCGCCGATCCCGCCCTCTTCCGCAACCTAGGGAGCCTCTCCGGCGCCGCGGGCGACGCACCCCGCCGGCTGGCCGAGACCCTGGCGGCCTCCGACGCTCTGCGCCCTGGCTGTTCGCTGAAGGAGGCGGAGGACGTGATCGCCATCCTCACCTCCTTTGCCGTGTTCGACCGCCTCCACCGCGACGGCCGCCGCTCGACCGCCGCCGTCGTCGAGGTACTGGGGCGCTTGGCCGCGGCAATCCTGGCGTAGGATTCATGACGCGTTGCGGCATAGAGTCGCGGACATCGACGGCCCGGTCCACTACCTCGACTTCGGAGGCTCAGGCCGGCCGGTCCTGATGGTCCATGGCCTTGCCGGGGCGGCCATCAACTGGATGGCGGTCGGGCCCTCGATCGCGACCACGCACCGCGCGCTTGCCATCGACCTGGCGGGGTTCGGCCAGACGCCGCTGTTCGGCCGTTCCGCGACCGTGAGCGCCAACACCGCCCTGGTGCACGAGTTCATCACCACGGTGATCGGCAAGCCGGTCGTGCTGATCGGCAACTCGATGGGCGGTCACATCGGCGTCCTCGAGGCCGCGTCTCACCCCGACTCGGTGGACGCGCTGGTGCTGGTCGACCCGGCGGTGCCCGGCGTGCACGTCACGCGCCCTCAGCCGCTGATGCTCGCCACCATGGCGGCTCTCTCCGTCCCCGGCCTGGCCCAGAACCTGGTCGGCCGGCGCGTCCGCGAGCTCGGCCCCGAGAAGCTGGTGCGGCAGACGCTCGCGCTCGTCTGCGCCGACCCTTCGCGCGTCGATCCCCGGGTCGTCGACGCGCATATCCAGCTGACGCGTGAGCGCGGCCACCTCGGTGCGCAGAACGTGCGCGCGCTCGTCCAGGCGTCGCGTGCCATCGGCATCGGGATGGCCAGTCCGCGGTTCTGGTCGCGCGTGACGGCGGTGAAGGCCCCCACCCTGGTCATCCACGGGGGCGCCGACCACGTGATCCCCGTCTCGGCGGCGCGTGAGCTCATTCGCCGCCGGCCGGAATGGCAGCTTCGGGTGCTCGAGGGCGTCGGGCACGTGCCGATGATGGAGACGCCCGACCTCTTTCTCGAGGCTCTGACGTCGTCGAGCGCCTTTAGAATCCCGAGCGCCGCCGCCGCGTCATGAGGAAACTGAGTGGCCACTCTCTCCGAACCACCGCATAGCAAGCGGCCCCGTCTGCGCCGCCTCGGTCGTTGGGACCCCATCCCGCCGATGTGGCTCGAGGGCCGCATCTACCTCGAGTTCCTGCGTCTCATCCGCGACCCCGTATTCCGGGGAGTCGACATCCCGCCCGGCCTGCGTCGGCCGGTGCTCCTCGTGCCTGGCTTCCTCGCCGGCGACTGGACGCTGCGCACGCAGCACGACTGGCTGAAGCGTGTGGGCTACAGGCCGCGGCTCGCCGGCCTGGCCTTCAACGTCCGCTACTCCGAGGTGGTGCTCAAGCCGTTGCTCGACTCGCTGGTGGAGATGAACCGCAAGACCGGCGCACGCGTATCGGTCGTCGGCCACAGCCGCGGCGGCGTCCTGGCCAAGGTCCTGTCGCACCGCAAGCCGGACCTGGTCGAGCAGGTGATCACGCTCGGCTCGCCGCTGAACGACCCGTTCGACGTCCACCCGCTGACGATGGCCGGAGTCCACGCGGCGCACCTGCTCAACGCCGTCCGCTACCGCCACGACGCCTCGGTCGAGATGCGGTTTCTGCGCGACCTCGAGGCGGAGCCGCGCGTGCCGACCACGTCGATCTACTCACGCTCCGACGGGGTCGTGAACTGGAAGGCATGCCTGCGGTCCGACATCAACGCCATCGAGGTCCACGGCAGCCATGTCGGCCTGGCGCTGAACCCCGAGGTCTATCGCATCCTGGGCCACCTGCTGCCCGCGCCCTGGCGCCAGACGTAACATCGCTTCAGCGGGAGCTCACCGAGGTGGGCTGAGAGGGCGCCTCGCGCCGACCGCAAATACCTGAACTGGGTAATGCCAGCGGAGGGAGAGCCGTATGGGCGAAGTCGCCACACCGCAGACCGGAGCCGACGTCTTCGGCAAGGTCGAGACGCATGGCATCGAGGCCATCCCAACCCAGGAGCGGCACGGACGCCCTCGCGAGCTCGCCTTTCTCTGGGCCGGGGCATTCGTCAACTACGCGAGCCTGTTCACGGCAAGCCTGCTCACGACCTACTACGGCCTCGGCGTATGGGACGGCCTGCTGGCGACGATCACCGGCACCGTCGCCGCGGCGATCGTCCTCGGCCTGCTCAGCAACACGGGGCCGCGCTCGGGCCAGCCGCAGATCGTCTTCACGCGGCGCATTTTTGGCCTGCGCGGGTCGTACCTCGGCGCCGCGTTGACCCTGTTTCTCGCCGTCGGCTGGTTTGCCGTCGACTGCGTGATCGCGGCCCAGGCAGGCGCGCAGCTCTTCGGCGCCGGCGCCAACCCGGCGGTGACCTTCGGCCTGGTCCTCGTCATCGCCGCGATCAGCGTCGCGGTCGCGGTCTATGGGCACCAGACGATCAAAGTCCTCGAGACCTACGGCGCGGTGGCCTTCGCCACGGTCTCGCTGGCGCTCTTTCTCTTCCTCGCTCCCCAGTTCCGCTGGACGTACGGACCGACCGTCGCCGGCCCGGACTACCTCGGCGCATTCGTCCTCGGGTTCATGACCTGCTTCGCGCTCGTCGCCTCCTGGTACCCGTTCGCCAGCGACTACTCGCGCTATCTGCCTGGCTCGAGTCCAACGCGCTCGATCACCCTGTGGCCGGTGGCCGGCGTGGTCGCGCCTATGGCGCTGCTGGGCTTCTTCGGCCTGCTGCTGCCGACCATCGACGCTCAGCTTGCCTCCAGCCAGGGCATCCTGGCCGTGATCAGCGCCCACGCGCCGGGCTGGGTGGCGGTGCCCTTCCTGCTCTTCATCGTCGCCGGCGAGATCTGGGCCAACTACCTCGACGTCTACACGGCTGGTCTCGTCACCCTGGCGATGGGGATCCGGCTGCGGCGCTGGCAGACGGCGCTCGGCTGCGGGCTCCTCGGGACCGGGCTCGCCGCTTACGCGGTGGTGGTCAGCGACCTCCACGTCGCCTACGAAGATTTCCTGATCCTCACCTACCTCTGGGCGCCGGCCTGGGCAGCGGTCGTCCTCCTGAGCTTCTTCGTCTTCGAAGGCAGGGCCCGGCCGGGGCTCGCGCTGGCGGCGTGGCTGGCGGGCACCCTCGCGAGCCTTGTGTTCGTCAACTACGTCAACCTCTTTGGCAATCTGGTCCAGCACCCGAGCTTCTTCAACGAAGGCCTGATCGGCGCGCTCCACGGCGCCGACTTCTCAGGGGTGGCGAGCGTGGCCGTCGCGGCGGCCGTGTACTGGACCGGGCGGAGGCTACGGGCGTGAAGGTCCCGGTGGCGATGACCGTGGCCGGCTCGGATTCCGGCGGCGGCGCAGGCATCCAGGCCGACCTGAAGACCTTCGCCGTGCTCGGCGTCCACGGCACTTCGGCGATCACCGCCATCACCGCGCAGAACACCCAGGGCGTGACCGAGATCCTCGAGCTGCCGGCCTCGCTCGTCCGCGAGCAGATCGACGTCGTGGTGCAGGACATGGGAGTCTCGGCGGCGAAGACCGGGATGCTCTCGAGCGCGGCCATCATCGCCACGGTGGCGGAGGCGATGCGCCGCCATCGTGTCCGCAACCTGGTGGTCGACCCCGTGATGGTGGCCAAGGGCGGCGCGAAGCTGCTGCGCGACGACGCGGTCGCCGCGCTGCGCAAGCAGCTGGTCCCGCTGGCGGGGATACTCACGCCGAACCTTCCCGAGGCCGCGGTGCTTCTCGGCCGGCGCGTGGAGACGCTCGACGAGAGGCGCCAGGCCGCGCGTGACCTCGTCGCCATGGGCGCGAGGGCCGCGGTCGTGAAGGGTGGACATGCCGGTTACGACGTGACCGACGTCTTCTTCGACGGCGCGCGGACCGTCGAGCTCGAGGGCGAGCGCATCGCCACCGCGAACACTCACGGCAGCGGCTGCGCCTTCTCCGCCGCGATCACCGCCTACCTGGCGCGCGGAGCTTCCCCTGTCGAGGCGGTGCGCGAGGCCAAGTTGTTCATCACGCAGGCGATCAGGAGCTCGCTCGATCTGGGCCACGGGCACGGCCCGGTGAACCCCGTTTTCGGGCTTCGGGTCGGCGGTTAAGCTTTCTCGCCATGAGCAAGCGCAAGCGGCCGTCGCAGCCGGACCCGGACGAGTCGACCGACGACTCCAGCGCGAAGGACGACATGGTGCACGTGACGCCCGACCTGCTCGCGGGAAGCCCGGACATCTTCGCCGGCAAAAAGGGCGCGCCCGAGCCGGAGCCGGTCCCGGAACCCGAGGTGCACGAACCCCCGGTGGAGCCGGCTGAGGCCGGCACCACGCTCCCGCCCGCAGAGGAAACCGACACGACTTCGACCCCGACGGAAGCGACTCCGATCGCGGTCACGGCCGAGCCCGTCGGCACGCCGCCGGCCTACGGCGGCGCCACTTCGATGCCGGCCGAGCCGCGCCGCGGAGGATCGAGCACCGCCATCGGCATCGTCCTGATCGTCATCGGCATCTTCGCCCTGCTTGTCGTCATGTCGGGCGTCGACCTGAGCGAGAGCGGATGGCCGCTCTTCATCATCATCCCGGGGATCACGCTTATGGTCGTCGGGTTCATCAGCCTGGGAGCGGTGGCCACGATCCCCGGCGGCATCGTGACCATGCTCGGCGTCGTGCTCGCCTACGCCAACAGCACGGGTGACTGGCCGATCTGGGCGTATGGCTGGTCACTCGTCGTTCCGTTCGGCGTCGGCCTCGGCATGTATCTCCAGGCCCTGCGCGACCGCGACCAGCACGCGCTGCGCAGCGGCCGCACGCTGCTGTTCGTCGGCCTGATGATCTTCCTGATCGGCTTCGTCCTCTTCGAGTCTATCCTCGGCATCAGCGGCCGCGACTACTTCGGTCCCGTCGGCAAGGGAGCCCTGCCGGCGCTGATGATCATCGTCGGCGCGATCCTGCTGTGGCGCAGCGTGCAGCGGAGCCGCCAGAGCTAAGAGCGCGTCCGGATCCGCTCCTCCAGCCAGTCCCGACTGACCTGGTAGTCGACCGCCGTGCGGTAAGCCTTGAAACCCATGGCGCGGTTGATCGTGAGCATCGGCGCGTTCGAGCCGGCGTTGCCGGTCGAGATCAGCTTCGCGTCGGGGTAGAGCTCGCGCACGTGCAGCACCATGGCGGCCTTGATCCACTTGCCCAGGCCGCGCCCGCGGGCGTCCGGCCGCACGCCGGTGAACTGCTGCTCGATGTGGGTGGCCCGGTAAGGCGCCCAGTTGACGTCGGTCATGCCCGAGATCGAGCCGTCAGGCTCGCGGGTGAGAACCTCGTGCTCGACGATGCCGGCAAGCGCGACGCGCTTCTGGTGCTCGCGAATCCGCTCGGGCGTGATGATGATCGTGCCGACGTCGAGGTCGTCGAACGGGATGGTGTTGAGCAAAACCGACCGCTGCTCGGCGAACTGCGGCCACATCGCCTCGGGGAGAGGCCCGTCATAGACCTCGAGCCTGGTCTCCGGTGAGCGGCGCCTCCCTTCCTCGACCCAGCGCTCCATCATCGGCCAGTCGACGTCGGCCAGCTGGAGCCGGCTCTCGATCTCCGCGAGCTTCGGCTCCGCGCCGAGCCACTTGAGAAACGCGTGCGCGGCTTCGCGGTCCGCGTTCAGACCGAGCACCGTACAGCCCTCCTCTTTCATCAGGTCGACGATCACGGGCAGCCAGGACGTCGCGACGCGCTTGCGCCGCTCTTCGGGCAGGACGTAGATGTCGCCCCACATCAGGTGCTTGTTGGTCTCGTGCTCCGGGTTCGCGGAAGCGGTGTTCTCGCTGCCGAACATGCTGACCATCACGCCCTCGCGCGACATCTCGAAGTAGTGCCTGCGGTCGAACGGGTCGGGGTTTCGCAGGCGCGTTTCGACGACCTCGTCCGGCTCGACGGGATCGTCGGGATGCATCTCCGCGTGCCGGATGCGGCGCAGCTTGTGGTGGCGCGTCCAGTAGTCGCGGTCCCCCGTCGTCGGGTCGACCTTCACAGGTCTCAACTCCCCCACCATCGCGACTGCGGATAATCTCACACGCCGTGAGCCCGACTCGGCCCTTCAAGGTCGGCGTCACCATCCACCCGCAGCAGTGCACCATCGACCAGCTGCGCGACGCGTGGCGGCGGGCCGATGCGCTCGGCGTCGACAGCATCTGGTTCTGGGACCACTTCTTCCCCCTCTACGGCAATCCCAACGGCAACCATTTCGAGTGCTGGTCGCTGCTCGCCGCCGCGGCGGTGGACACTCACGCGCCTCAGATCGGCCCGATGGTGACGTGCATCGGCTACCGCAACCCCGACCTGCTCGCGGCCATCGCGGCGACGGTCGACCAGCTCTCCGGCGGCCGGCTGGTGCTTGGCCTGGGCGCGGGCTGGTTCGAGCGCGACTACGAGGAGTACGGTTACGAGTTCGGCGAGGCCCGCGACCGCGTGCGCACCCTGCGCGCGGCGCTGCCGCGGATCAGGCGCCGGATCGAGCGGCTGCAGCCCGGGCCGGCCGGCCGGATGCCGATCCTGATCGCCGGTGGGGGCGAGCAGGTGATGCTCCGCCTGGTCGCCGAGCACGCGCAGATGTGGAACACGATCGGCTCCCTCGACCAGTTCGAGCGCAAGTCGGCGATCCTGGACGACTGGTGCGCGCGGATCGGCCGCAACCCCGGGGAGATCGAGCGCACGGCCAACGTCGGCAACCTGACCGGCACGGCGATCGACGAGTGGCTGAAGGCGGGGCTCCAGCACTTCGTGCTCCGCATCGCCCACCCCTTCGACACCAAAGAGCTGGAGCGCGTCCTGCGGTTTCGGGACTCCTGAGAATTTCCCAGGGCTCCGAAACCACCAGCCTTGATCCCCACAACGGCGTTGGGGGCTATTTGTGGGCCGCCCACTAACAATATGTAGGTCGGGGGCATAGCATTTGTTCACCACACCCTCTTCGCGGCGCGAGGCTCCTACCGCTTGGCAGGAGCCTCGTCTCGTTCTCAGGCAGCCTTGACGGCAGCCACCAGCTTGGTCAGGGAGTCCTTCGCGTCGCCGAAGAACATCACCGTCTTGGGCCCGAACATGAGGTCGTTGTCAATGCCGGCGAACCCCGGCCGCATCGACCGCTTCATGAAGATGATGTTCTTGGCCTGGTCCGCGTTCAGGATCGGCATGCCGTAGATCGGACTGCCCGGCGTCGTCCTGGCCGCCGGGTTGACGACGTCGTTCGCGCCCACGATCAGAGCGACGTCCGCGTTCTTGAACTCGTCGTTGACCTGGTCCATCTCCTTCAGCTGCTCGTAGGGGACGTTGGCCTCGGCCAGCAGCACGTTCATGTGCCCCGGCATTCGCCCCGCGACCGGATGGATCGCGTACTCCACGTCGACGCCGCGCTGCTCGAGCGCGTCGGCTAGCTCCCGCGCCGCGTGCTGGGCCTGCGCCACCGCGAGCCCGTAGCCAGGGACGATGATCACACGCTGCGAGTAGGCGAGCAGCGTGCCGAGGTCCGCGGCTGAGGCCGAGCGGACGCTGCGCCCCTGCGCCCCGGCCGCGGCCCCGCCCGCGCCGGCCTGCACCTGGCCGAACGCGCCAAAGAGGATGTTGCCCAGCGAACGTCCCATGGCGTCGCTCATCAGCTTGGTCAGCAGCGAGCCGGACGCGCCGACCAGAGTGCCGGCGACGATCAGGGCGAAGTTGTTGAGGGTGAAGCCGCTCGCGGCGACGGCCAGGCCCGTGCAAGCGTTGAGCAAAGAGATGACGACCGGCATGTCCGCGCCCCCGATCGGCAGCACGAAGGCGACGCCCAGGATCAGCGCCAGCAGCATCAGGGAGAGGAAGGAGAAGGGGATCGAGGCGATCGCCACCACCGCGATCGCGAAGCCGACGATCAGGACCGCGAGCACCAGGTTCACGAGCTGCTGACCGCGGTAGGTGATCGGCGTCCCGCTCATCAGCTCCTGGAGCTTCGCGAACGCGACCATGCTGCCGGCGAACGACACCGACCCGATGACGATGCTGAACACGCTCGGGAAGACCTCGGCAAAGGGCGGGTGGACGCCGAACTTCAGCAGCTCGGCGACCGCGACCAGTGCCGCCGCGCCGCCGCCGACGCCGTTGAACAAGGCGACCATCTGCGGGATCGCGGTCATGCGCACCACGCGCGCGCCAACGGTGCCGACCAGGGCGCCGATCACGACCCCGATGGCGATGATCGTCAGGCCCGCGCGGGTGACGTGGAGCAGTGGGATCGTCGCCGCCAGGGCGACGATCATGCCCGCGGCAGCGATGAAGTTGCCGTTGCGAGCCCCCTTCGGCGAGCTCAGCTGCTTCAGGCCGAGGATGAAGAGGACCGCCGCCACGAGGTAGGCCAGGGTGATGGCGATGGTCATTTCTTCGTCGACTCTGAAAGTGCGCCCTGCGAGCGCCCGGCGGGCTGCCGGCCTTTGAACATCTCGAGCATGCGGTCGGTGACGACGAAGCCACCGACCACGTTGGTCGTCGCCAGCGTGACCGCAATGAGGCCGAGCACAACGGTCACCGGCGAGTCCGCGCCGGCGGCGATCAGGATGGCGCCGACCAGGATGATGCCGTGGATCGCGTTCGTGCCTGACATCAGGGGCGTGTGGAGGATGGTCGGCACCTTGGAGATGACCTCGAAGCCGACGAACACCGCCAGGACGAAAAACGTGAACTCGTCCAGGAGCTGGTTCGTCATGCCGCGGACACCATCTGCTTCACGCGCTCGTTGACGATCTCACCGCCGTGCGTGACGCACGCGCCGTTGGTGATCTCGTCCTGGAAGTCGAGCGAGAGGGCGCCGTGCTTGACCAGGTGGAGGAGCAGGTTGGCCACGTTGCGCGCGAACAGCTGGCTGGTGGTCAACGGCATCGTCGACGGCACGTTGCGCGTGCCGAGGATCGTCACCCCGTTCACGTCCACCTCTTTCCCCGCCTGCGTCAGCTCGACGTTGCCGCCGGTCTCGGCGGCGAGGTCGACGATGACCGAGCCTGGCCGCATGCCCCTGACCATGTCCCCGCTCACGAGCAGCGGGGCGCGCCGGCCGGGAACCGCGGCCGTGGTGATGACCACGTCGGACTTGGCGATGTGCTCGCCGATGAGCTCGCGCTGCTGCTTCAAGAACTCCTCCGACTGCTCGCGCGCGTAGCCGCCTTCGCCCTCCTGCGCCTGCAGCGGCAGCTCGATGAAGGTCGCACCCAGCGACTGGACCTCCTCCCTGACCGCAGGCCGGACGTCGTAGGCGGAGACGACCGCGCCGAGCCGCCGCGCGGTGGCGATCGCCTGCAGGCCCGCCACGCCGGCGCCCATCACGAGCACGCGCGTCGGGGCGACCGTGCCGGCGGCCGTCATCATCATCGGGAACAGCTTGCCGAGCCGGTCCGCGGCCATGAGCACCGCCTTGTATCCCGCCGCCGACGCCTGCGACGAAAGCGCGTCCATCGACTGCGCGCGCGAGATGCGCGGCAGCAATTCGAGACTGAAGGCCGTGATGCCGTGGCTCGCAAGCGAGCGGACGGCGTCCCCCTGCGTTGCGGGCTGGAGGAAGCTGATCAGCACCGCCCCCTTCTTCAGGAGCGAGATCTCGGGCTCGCGCGGCGCCTGCACCTTGAGCACGGCGTCCGCGTCGCGCAGGAGAGTGCCCGCGCGGCCGGCGACCTTGGCCCCGGCTTTCTCGTAAGCGTCGTCGGCGATGAACGCCGCCGCGCCGGCCCCCGCCTCGACGCCGACTTCGAGGCCGGCCCCGACCAGCATCCTGGCGGTGTCGGGGACGAGGGCGACCCGGCGCTCGCCCTGCTCGATCTCTCTGGGTACCGCCACCTTCACGACTTGCAGGACTCTAAGGAATCAAGGGCGGCTCTTGCACACGCGTAGAATCCGAAGTCCCCCACTCGAGAAATCCAAGTGACCGAGCCCATCGTCAACGACCTGACCATCCAGGCCGCGACCGTGAACGGGTCAGGCAGCCAGACCGCAAACCTGGTGCTGACCAGAGCGATCTTCCACATGGGGATCCCGGTCGCGCCGAAGAACGTCTTTCCTTCCAACATCGAGGGTCTTCCGACCTGGTACCAGCTGCGCATCACGCCCGAGGGCCACATGGCGCGCTCGGACAAGGTCGACGTCCTGGTCGCCTTCAACGCCGCCACCTGGCGCGAGGACCTGAAGACCGTGCGCGCCGGCGGCGTCGTCGTCCACGAAGACGCTTTCTCCACGACCGACGCGCGCGGGGACGTCACGTACTACGCCGTGCCGTTCGCCAAGCTGGCGAAGGCGAAGATCCAGAGCGACACCCTGCGCAAGCAGCTCGCGAACATGATCTACGTCGGCGTGGTCGCCGGCGTGCTCGGCATCCCGTGGGAGGCGCTGGAGCACGGCGTCAAGCGCCAGTTCCTGTCCAAGCCGAAGGCAGTCCAGGTCAACCTCGACGCGATCAAGGTCGGCTTCGACTACTGGCAGGACAACTTCTCCAAGCAGGACCCCTACCGACTCGAGCCGATGACGGGCGCGGTTGAGGGCAAGGTGCTCGTCGAGGGCAACCAGGCCGCGGCGCTCGGCGCCCTGATGGGCGGCGTCACCGTGGTCGCGTGGTATCCCATCACGCCGTCGTCCTCGCTGTGCGAATACCTGATCGCGTACGCCGACCGCTTCCGGAGCGACGGCGGCGAGAAGAAGATCTCGGTCGTCCAGGCCGAGGACGAGCTGGCCGCGGTCGGGATGGCGATCGGCGCCGGCTGGGCCGGCGCACGCGCGATGACCTCGACGTCAGGCCCGGGTATCTCGCTGATGGCCGAGTTCTCCGGCCTCGCCTACTACGCCGAAGTCCCTGTCGTGATTTTCGACATCCAGCGCATCGGACCGTCGACCGGCCTGCCGACACGCACTTCGCAGGCCGACCTCGGGTTCGTGTACACGCTCTCCCATGGCGACACCAAGCACCTCGTGCTCCTGCCCGGCTCGGTGGAGGAGTGCTACGAGTTCGCACGCGACGCCTTCGACTTCGCCGACAGGTTCCAGACCCCGGTCTTCATCCTCTCCGACCTCGACCTCGGCATGAACCTGTGGATGACGCCGGAGTTCAAGTACCCGGAGAAGCCGTTCGACCGCGGCAAGGTGCTGTCGAAGGACGACCTGGAGCGGCTCGCCGGCGAGTGGGCGCGGTACCGGGACGTCGACGGCGACGGGGTCACGTACCGGACGCTCCCGGGCACCGACCACCCCGCCGCCGGCTACTTCACCCGCGGCTCCGGCCACGACGAGAACGCCCGCTACACCGAGGGCGCCGAGGCCTACGCCCGGAACATGGACCGCCTGGCGCGCAAGCTCGAGACCGCCCGCCACGAGCTACCGCCACCGGTGGTCGACGAGAAGGGCCAGAAGGTCGGCCTGATCGCCTTCGGCTCCACCCACGCTGCGGTGGTCGAAGCGCGCGAATCCGTCAAAGTCGACTACCTCCGGGTGCGCTCTCTTCCCCTGAGCGACGACGTGGTGGGTTTCGTGAGCCGCCACGAGCGTGTCTACGTCGTCGAGCAGAACCGCGACGGCCAGCTGTACGACCTGGTCCGCCTGGCGCTGCCGGGAGAGCTCGTCGACCGTCTGCGCTCGATCCGCCACTACAACGGCCAGCCGATCCCCGCCGCGGCCATCGTGGAGCCGTTGACGCAGCAGGAGATGGTCCCGGCATGAGCGCCACCCTCAACCACGTCGGGCTTCCCCGGGACGCTTACAAGGGCGCCGCGACCACGCTGTGCGCCGGCTGCGGGCACAACTCGATCACCAACCACATGATCAAGGCCCTGTACGAGCTCGGCGTCGAGCCGCACATGCTGGCCAAGATGTCGGGCATCGGGTGCTCGTCGAAGACGCCCGCCTACTTCGTCGAGACCGCGCACGGCTTCAACGGCGTCCACGGCCGCATGCCCGCGCTGACCACCGGCGCCCACCTGGCGAACCGGCGGTTGATCATGCTCGGCGTGTCGGGCGACGGCGACACCGCGTCGATCGGCCTCGGCCAGTTCATGCATCTGATCCGGCGCAACGTCGACTGCACGTACATCATCGAGGACAACGGCACCTACGGCCTGACGAAGGGCCAGTTCTCCGCCACCGCCGACCTCGGCTCGGTGCAGAAGAAGGGCGCGGTCAACACCTTCCAGCCCATCGACCCATGCGCGGTGGCGCTCGCGCTCGGCTGCTCGTTTGTCGCCCGCTCGTTCAGCGGCGACGGCAAGCAGGTCGTGCCGCTGATCAAGGCGGCGATCGCGCACCGCGGGACCGCGATCCTGGACATCATCTCGCCCTGCGTCACGTTCAACGACCACGACGGCTCGACCAAGAGCTACAGCTGGGTGAAAGACCACGAGGAGTCGATCGCCGACGTGTCCTTCATCCCCTTCTTCGAAGAGGTCCACGTCGACTATGAGCCCGGCACCGTGCGCGACGTGCGGTTGCACGACGGCTCGCACATCGTGCTCAAGAAGCTGGGCGAGGACCACGACCCGACCGACCGCCGGGCGGCCATCAGGGTGATCGAGGAGGGTCGCGCCGAGGGCCACCTCGTGACGGGGCTGCTCTACGTGGACACGAAGATGGACGACTTCGCGTCCACGGAGCGCATCCCGGAGCAGCCGCTGAAGGACCTGGGCGAGGACGAATTACGGCTGTCGCGCGAGGAGTTCGCGCAGTTCATGTCGGAGTTCGCCTGAAAACAGCGCTGCTTGCGACTCCTCGCCAGTTGGCGAAGGGGACCCGCCTCGTCGCCGAAAAGGACCCGGCGATGGCCAGGTTCATCAGCCGCTCGGGGAAGATGGAGCTCGACATCTCCGACTCCGACGGATTCGGCGCCCTGGTGCGCTCGATCATGTACCAGCAGCTCGCCGGCGCCGCGGCGACCGCCATCCTCGGCCGCTTCATGAAGCTGTTCGAAGACGGCCTAGAGCCAGCCGCGGTGCTGGCGCTGCCGGCGGGCGCGATGCGCGCCGCCGGCGTCAGCGGTCCGAAGGAGGCCGCGATCACCGACCTGGCGCGCAAGGTGGCCGACGGCACCGTGCCGCTGGGCGACGTCGACTCGCTGTCCGACGATGAGCTGAAGGCGCGGCTGGTCCAGGTCCGCGGAATCGGGCCCTGGACGGCGGAGATGTTCCTGATCTTCCAATTGCGGCGGCTCGACGTCTGGCCGGTGGACGACTACGGCGTGCGCAAGGGCTGGACTCTGATCCACCGCCAACGCGAGGTGATCAAGCCGAAAGCGCTGATGGCCGAGGGCGAGAGGTTCCGGCCGTACCGCACAGTCGCTGCGTGGTACTGCTGGCGAGCAGTCGAGACGATAGTCCTGCCGACCTAGCGCGCGTAGCGGCGGCGCAGCTTCTCGATCGCCTCGTCGCTCATCGGCGGCCATCCGTACGCCTCAAGAAACGGCCGCGCGAAGCCCTTGCCGTAGTTGTACTGCAGCGTCCACACGCCGGCGGCCAGGTCGGTCTCGGGGTTGCCCAGCCCAGCCAGCCCGACGTCGACCACTGCACTGAACCGCCCCTCGTCGACCAGCACGTTGGGCAGGCAGTAGTCGCCGTGGATGAGCACGTGCCCTCGCTTGCGCACGCCGAACGGGCAGCCGGTCGCGTCTGTCGCGTGCAGCCGCTGGAGGATCTCGCCCAGCGTCGTGGCCACACGCGCAGGCTCCCAACCCACCGCCGGGTCGAACATCGGCACGCCAGGCAGCGCTCGCGTCACGAGCCAGTCGTCACCCAGCGCGTGGAAGAGGCCGACCAACTCCGGCACCGGCCAGCGGCCGGCGAGCCACGCCAGGCGTTCCTTTTCGCCCGTGAGGTCGGCCGCCCGCTTGACGAAGAGCGCGGAGCCGTCGCGGCCGCGCACCCGCCAGACCGTCCCGGCCCAGCTCATCCACGCGAACTCCTCATTGACCGGCTCGCCGCCGAGCGTGGCCTCGGTGGCGGCACGGACCTCGGCCGGCAACGGGGGCGGTGATGATTTCACGCTAAACAGGTCTGTAGCATTTCCGTCGGGGTGCGGTGCTAGCTCTACCGGAAAAAGCGAGCGCGTTCAAGGACGCCACCTGGGACGACTTCGCCCCCTACTACGAGGAGCTCGCGACGCGGGCTCTCGACCGCGGCAACGTCGAGTCCTGGCTGCGCGACTGGTCCGACTTCGAGTCGATGCTCGCCGAGGCCGCCGCCCTCGCCCACTTCAAGTACGCGTGCAACACGGCCGACGCCGAGAGCGAGAGGGCACAGCTCCGCTTCGGCAGTGAGATCGAGCCCAAAGCGGAGGAGCAGCGGACGCGGCTCCAGCGCAGGCTCGTCGAGCTCGGCTACGAGACGCCTGAGCTTGCGACCACACTGCGCCGCTTCCGCAACCAGATGGAGCTCTTTCGCGAGGCCAACGTCCCGCTGTTCGCCGAGCTGGCGAAGCTCTCGACCGGCTGGGCAAAGGTGATCGGCGCCATGACCGTCGAGTGGGAGGGCCAGGAGAAGACCCCGGCCCAGATGTGGCCGTACCTCGAAGACGTCGACCGCTCGGTCCGCGAGCGGGCGTTCCGCAAGCAGTTCCAGCCGTACATCGAGCAGCGCGACGTCCTCGCCGACTTCTTCGACAAGATGTACGACCTGCGCCGGCGGGTGGCGAAAAACGCCGGCTTTGCCAACTTCCGCGACTACGTGCACCAGAATAAGAACCGCTTCGACTACACGCCTGACGATTGCTTCCGTTTCCACGATGCGGTCGAGGAAGTGGTCAAGCCCGCATACCAACGGCTCCTCGAGCGCCGCCGCAAGCACCTGGGCGTCGAGCGCTTGCGGCCGTGGGACCTGTGGGCCGACCCGAAGGGGCGGCCGGTCCTGCGCCCGTACGCCGACGTCGACGATTTCGTCACCCGCGCGCGTCGTGTCTTCGAGCACGTGGAGCCCGACTTCGGCGCCTACTTCGAGCGCATGGCGGACGCGGGGCTGCTCGACCTCGACAACCGCAAAGGCAAGGCGCCGGGCGGCTACTGCGACTCGCTGCCGCACCAGAAGCTGCCGCTGATCTTCATGAACGCGGTGGACATCGACGAGGACGTGCGCACCCTGCTGCACGAGGCGGGTCACTCGTTCCACGTCTTCGAGGCCGCGCCTCTTCCCTACCTCTTCCAGCGCCACCCCGGCGCGGAGATGGCCGAGGTCGCCTCGATGTCGATGGAACTGCTGTCCGCGCCTTACATCGACCGCGCGCACGGTGGGTACTACGACGAGGCGGGCGCGGTGCGGTCGCGGCGGATGCTGCTCGAGAGGGCGGTGCTCTTCTTCACGCACTGCGCGTCGGTGGACGCCCTGCAGCAGTGGATCTACACGTCGCCCGACGGTCGCGACCGCGACGCGCGCGACCAGAAGTGGCTCGAGCTGCGGCGGCGCTTCGAGGGCGACTCAGTCGACTGGAGCGGGCTCGACGCCGAGCGCGTCGCGCGCTGGTACTTCCAGCCGCACTTCTGGGACTACCCCTTCTACTACATCGAGTATGGGATCGCTCAGCTCGGGGCGCTGCAGGTCTGGCGCAACAGCCTGTCCGACCACGGCGGCGCGGTGCGCAGGTACCGTGAGGCGCTGGCGCTGGGCGCGACGAAGCCGTTGCCCGAGCTGTACCGCGCGGCGGGCGCGCGCATGATCTTCGACAGCGAAGGCATGCGCGAGCTGATCCATCTCGCCGAAGAGGAGCTCGCCTCCCTGGACGGCTAGCGGTCCAGGATCTGCCTCAGCGGCTTTCGAGGGCCGAAGCGCGGCGCGGCGATACCGGCCTCCACGATCAGCCGGATCACACGCGCGCGATGGCCGCGGTATGGCTCGAGGATCTCCAGCATCCTTTCGTCGGTCGAGCGCGCGGTGCCGTCGAAGATGTAACCGATCGAGTGCGGCAGGTGGTAGTCGCCCAGCGGCACCGCGTCGGCGTCACCAAGGGCCACCATGGCGACTTTGGCGGCGGTCCATGGTCCGACGCCCGGGAAGGCCATCATGCGCCGGTAGGCGCTCGGCAGGTCCATGGTCGTGATCTCTTCCAGGCGCTTCGCGCTCCGCGCGGCGCGGATGATCACGTCGGCGCGCCGCCGCTCCACGCCGAAGCGGTGGAACGCCCAGTACGGTGTGCGCGCGATCTCGCGCGGCGCCGGCGGCAGCTTGAGCCGGACGGGCCCGGGCGCCGGCTCGCACAGGGCGTTGACGAGGTGGCGATATGACTCGCGCGCCTCCTCGCTCGTCACCTGCTGGCCGATGACAGTCGGCACCAGCGCCTCGAAGACCGCCTTGGTCCTGGGCATCCTCATCCCGCGCACCTCGCGGTTGAGCCGCGCAAGCAAAGGGTGAGCGGGAGCGAAGCCGCTGTCGTCGTCGCCCTCGCCGCACAGCTCCGGCGCCTGGGCGACCGCCCAGGCGGCGCCGGGCCCCCACGCCCGCGTTGCCACCGTGCCGTTGTGCCGCGCGATCTGCAGCGTGGCGGCCCCCGCCGGCGTGCGCGTCGCCACCCACACGGCGCGGTCCTCGCGCCGGATCCACGGACCGTGGCCGAGGAGCGAGAGCGTCCGCCTCAGGTCCAGGGGCGTGCGCGGACGAAACTCGCCCTCTTCATCTGCGTGCACGCAGTCGAGCTTAGTTGCTCAGCGGCACGGAGAAGGTGAAGGTGCTCCCCTTCCCGTCGGTCGATTCGACGGTAAGGTCGCCGTCGTGCATGCGCGCGATCTCGCGCGAAAGCCACAGACCAAGGCCGGTGCCCTGGACGTGAGAGTCGTTGTCGATACGGACGAAGCGGGTGAACAGACGCTTCTGGTCGTCGCTCGAGATGCCGGAGCCGTGGTCGGTCACCGTCACCCACGCCCTGTCCCCGTTGCGGCGCACCCCCACCTCGATCTCGGTGCCCGCCGGCGAGTACTTGGCCGCGTTGCTGAGCAGGTTGCGGACCACGATCTGGAAACGGTCGGGATCGACGTCGGCCTCGATCGCGTCGGTTGGCGAATCCACCTTGACCTCGTGGCCGCTCACCAGCATCTTCACGCCGTCGACGGCGGCGTCGGTCAGCTCGACGATGTCCGCGCGCTGTCGCTTCAGGGCGAGCCGTCCCTCCTCGAAGCGCGCCGCCTCGATCATCTGCTCGACCATCCAGTTGACCTCGTCGGACTTGGAGATGAGCAGCGGCAGCACCGACCGCGCCTTCGGTGAAAGCTCGCCGAGCGCCCCCGCGTCGAGCATCGTGAGGTAACCCTTGATGACAGTCATCGGCCCACGCAGCTCGTGCGAGGCGATGTTGAGGAAATCCGTCTTGGCGCGCTCGAGGCCGGCGATCTTCGAGGTCAGCATCACGCGGTCGAGGCCGGCGACGATGCTGCTCGCGTACTGACGCAGACGAGCAAGCTCGTCGTCACCAAACATCGGACTGAGCCGCCCGGTGATGATCACCATCGCGCCGCGGCCGAGCTGGAGCTCGAGCGGGACGACGAGCGTCGAGCCCGCGCGCCACGGCTGATGCGTGTCGGATTGCGAATCGACAGCGAGGACGTTGGCCCGCCGGCTGAGCGCGTCGGCGTCGCCATGACCCATGCCCCGCGCGGCGAGGATCGTCCCGTCTGCGTCGACGACGTACGCGGCCTCTCCACCCACCAGCCGCTCGGCCCAGAGCAGCGCCCGCTCGGCCAGCGTCTCCCTGTCCGGGCTGTGCAGGAGAAGGTCGTGGAGCGCGTGCCGGAACTGGTCCTCTTCGGGCTGGCGCCAGATCCGCCGCAGCCACACCGGCGGGAAGAACGCCACGTAGAGCACCGGCACGATTGCGAGGGCCAGGACGTCGACCACGAGAGCGATCCCGTCGCTCACACTGCCGGCGACCGTCCCGACCAGGATGACGACGAGTAGCCCCGTGTAGCCCGTGCTGAGCGCGCGCAGCCGCGCCTTCTCCACCGCCGGCCGGTCGCGCGATGCGATCCAGAAGGTGAGGGTGGGGTCGAGGATGCAGAACGCCCACACGCCGACGGTTGCGGCCAGGGCGAGCGACTGGAGCGGCGTGTGCGGGCTTTCGGGGCCGGCGGGCAGCTGGAGGACTATGTCGAGGAGCCCGATCGCGAGGATGAGTGCCGTGACCAGCCGCATGGTCAGCGGCCGGAAGGGCACGAAGGAGTTGCGAAAGGTGAACAGGCCGTAGCCGGAGACGAGGAACAGGACCGCCGACAGGTCGGTCAGCAACTGCCCCATAGGCCCAGGCGTGCCGAGTGTCGGCGCGATCAGAATGAGCAGCGCCAGCGACCCAAGCGCGATCGCGAGGTTGCCGTGGCGGCGGTCCGGCTGCCGCGCCCAGCTGACGGCTGTCCGTATTGCCAGGACGGCAAAAGCGATCTCGATGGCAAGCTGCAGGACGAGGAAGGGGACGGCCATCTGCGGCAGAATAGCCTACACGACGATTTTTCCAGGACAACAATCGCGATATATCGGTTGGTTACCCGACAAACCGCCAGCGCCGGCCGGCTGGTCTAGGGGGCGGGGCTGAGCAGGATTCCGTTCGGGTCGGTCCGGGGAGCGTCGAGCCGCCGGACCTCGAAACCACTGAGCCCGCGCACGTCGGGCGCCACCGGAGCGGCGCCCCGGCCCTCCAGCAAGTTGATCCCAAGGTGGTGGTGGTAGCCGTCCCAGCTCAGGAAGCGCATGACTCGGCCCGCCTGCGCCTGCAGCTCCATCCCCAGCGCCTCGTAGGCCGCCTGGCTCACGTCCAGCTCGGCGACGTTCAGGTGCATGTGCCCGAGGATGGTCTGCTCGGGCAGCGTCTTCTGGGCCGGCGAGGCGATCCGGAGCAGGCGTTGATAGTCGAGCTGGTCTGTGCCGATGCTCAGCCGGCCGTTGGGGTACTCCCACTCGCTTCTCGGCCGGTCGGCGTAGACCTCGATCCCGTTGCCCTCGGCGTCGTCGTAGTAAAGGGCCTGGCTGACGAAGTGGTCGGCGGTGCCGGTGAGGGGCATCCGCTCCTCGAGGGTGCGCTGCAGGAACGCGCCGAGGTCCTGCTCGGACGGGACGAGCAGCGCGAAATGGTAGAGGCCGGCTGTGCGCCGAGGCCGTTCCTTGCCACCGGCAAGCAAGGTCAGGCGGAGCAGCGGGCGGCCGCCGGCGCCGAAGAGAGCGCGCTCATCGTCGGCGCTCATCAGGCTCAGGCCGAACCCCTCGTAGAAGTCGACCTGCCGTTGGAGGTCGAGGACCTTCAGCTCGAGGGAGCCCAGCGGCCAATCAGCCTGCAATCAGTACCAGTACGTCGGGCCTTCGGAGCGTGAGGAGCCAGGTGGCTCGACGGCATCGCCTTTCGGTCCCGCCAGCCGGCGCACCGTCGCCTCCGCCCGGCCGATGAACGTGTCGTAGTCGTCGTCGGGCTCTGGCGTGAGCGGCGGGCCGAACGTCACCGTCACCTGGCCGGGCCGTGGCACGCGGCGGAACCGCGGCAACACCTCGTACATGCCGTCGACGTAGGCGGGCACGATCGGCACCCCGGTGTCCATGGCGAGGATGGCCGCGCCCTTGCGAAAGGCGCCGATCGAACCGGTGACCGTGAGCCGGCCCTCGGGGAAGATGATCACCGACCAGTTCCGGCGGAGCAGGTCCTTGAGGAACTCCAGGTGCGGGCGCGCTCCACCGCCGCGAGGAATTGGAAACGCGTCCACCGTCACCTGGGCGAGGCGCGCCTCCCACTTGCGCTTGAAGATCGAGTCCGCGGCGGCCACGACCACCGACCTGTGGCGATAGCGCCCCGGCAGCGCCTCGGCCATGACCACCGCGTCGAGAGCGCTGACGTGGTTGGCGACGAACACCGCCGGGCCGTCCAGGGAGCGGACGTGCTCACGGTCGTTCACCGTGAGCCGGCAGAAGCTGGACAGAGCCGGGAACATGAGGCTCGACTGGAGAGCCGCCCGGATGCGGCGCATTCCCCGGGTCCGGGCCCACGTCGCCTCGTCGAGCGACGTCGTCTCCTGCGTCTCCATGGCGAGAGTCTAGAGGCGTCCGGCGCGGGCGTCCTTCAGCAGCCGCGGGTGTCGGCGCCGAGCTTGTCGAAGAGGTCGAGGATGATCGTCTTCACCGTGCCCGAGTAGGCGCCGCCGCCGCCCTCGAAGACGATGCCCACACGGCCGTCGGTGTCGTCCGCGCCGAGCTGTTGGGCCAGCTTCTGCGACTGGTACTGGAGGACGCGGCAGCCCGCGTGGACGTGGTCGTAGACCTTCTCCGAGTCGTCGGGAATCTCCGTCAGGGCGACGCGCAGGGCCTGGCCGGCAGGGGCGGCGAACAGCGGGTGTATCTGCTCCAGCACGATGAAGCCGTCGGTGCTGCAGCGCACGACGACGCGTCCCGGGACCGTGCCGATGATGTAGTCGGTCGGGACCTTTGTGTCGTGCGGCCGGTTCTCCTGCCATGTGCCGATGTAGGCGCCGAAGTTCTGCAGTCCCGGCCGGGCGGAGGTGCCGTCAGGGCACTGGACCTCGCCAGGGTCGCGGGTCGTCACGGCCGCGGGCGACGCGACAACGCTACCGGGAAGCGTGCACGAAGCGAACGCCAAAGCCATGAGCAACGCGATTGGCTGGGGAGGAAGGATTCGAACCTTCAACCTTCTGATCCAGAGTGATCTGCGCTACCGTCGGGGCACCTTTGCCCTGAGCACCTCCACGTTTGGAGCGTGGCCGAACAGTTCGTCGTCAGGGCCGTAGTTAGCGTAACGCGAACCAACAGGTCGCGGTCATTGGCTCATGCCTTCCAACAGGCCTCAGGTGCGCGGGTCAGTCAAATGTCACACGGTTTCCCGCGAGGCGTTGGCTATCGCCCAGGCTCCCGGCCGTTTCGAGTTGAGAGCCTCGAGAGCTTCGATGGAAGCAGCGACTCCTTCTGTCCTCCAGATGTTCCGTACGATCGCTCGCCTCCCCCGTCGATCTCGGTAGAAGGTGAGCTCCAGCCACAAATCCTCTGTTGGTTTGACATTGAAGAGCCTGCCAAGTCTTACAACGCCGGGAGCCGCCCGCTGTTGGTCCACCCGATAGAAGTGAGGACCGCTACCGCCAACAGCTCGCGTCATCCTCCT
>DATEGB010000052.1:0-8763 GCA_035280365.1 Candidatus Dormiibacterota bacterium
CTGGCGGCCAAGAAGGAGCGCCTGGCCAAGCTGCGCACCCTCCACGCCACGGCCGGCCGGGGCCGGGCCAAGGACGGGGACGGGGAGAAGGTCAACCCCCTCCACGCCGGCCGGCGGCCGCCGCTGAAGCGGACGGTCCCCCAGAGGCCGCAGGCCAAAACAGGGAAGTAGTCGGGCAAGTAGGCGGCCTCGGCTCGTATTCGAGCCGAACTCAAATCCGGGTCCCGAACGCTATCGTTCAGCGCGTTGGCTAAACAGCTGAACGCTTCCGGCGTCGCCACGGCCGATCCTTTGTTCGGGACGGCATGGACCGGTGTCGGCCTCCCGCGGCCCACGCGGCCGTGGAGGCTGCCGGTCGTCAACGCCGTCGCCGTCGCGGCCGTCATCGCCGGCGTCTCCTATCGCCTGTACCGCGCCGGGCTGCCGCCCGACGTCGCCCGCCAGGAGCAGGTCCTGATCGGCCTGGGCGTCGTCCTGGCGATCGTCGCCGTGGTCGCCCGCACGTCCAGGTACGCCACCTCGCTGCGAGTCCAGCTGCCGGTCGTCGTCACGTCCACCGTCCTGGCGCTACTGGTCCTGGGCACCGCCGGCAAATGGCTCGGCAGCGACCTGCCGCCGCTGGCCGCGGTCAGCTTCGCGACCATCGTCCTGTGGTTCGAGGTCGGGCTCCATTCCCGCCACTTCGGCTACGTGTTCGCCGTCGTCATCGTCGGTCTCGGCGTGCTGTGGGTGTACGCCGTCACCCAGCTGATGGTGATGATCGCGCCCATCGCGATCTGGACCCTGCTGATGTTCGGCATCGGAGTCCTGGCCTACCTCACGAGCCGGACGGTGGAGCGCGATCTCGGCCTGCAGGTGGAGCGCCAGAGCTCGCTGCTCGCCACGCTCAGCGACCTCGGCGAAGGCCTGCTGATCACCGAGAACGGCCGTTTCGTCGCCGGCAACGACGCGTACGTGAACCTGACCGGCTACACGCGCCAGGAGCTGACGGCGCTGCCGTCGCTCATCGAGCTCGCGCCGCCAGAGGAACGCGAAACCCTCAAGGCGAACCTCACAAGGCGACTGGCGGGCGCCGACGTGCCGCACCGCTACCTCTCCGGAATCATCACCAAGAGCGGCAAGCGGGTCGACGTCGAGGTCGCGATCCACCGCGTCGCGACGCGCCGCGGCCAGCTGCTCACTCTCGTCAGCGACGTCACCGAGAAGCTCCGCGCCGAGGCCGCGGAGCGCGAGAACGAGACCCGCTTCCGCACGCTGTTTCACCAGGCGCAGGCGGGGATGGCGTTCACCGGCGTCGACGGACGAATCACGACCGTGAACCCCGCGTTCTGCGAGCTTGTCGGTTACACCGAGGCGGAGCTGCGCACGCTGTCGCTGCACGACATCACCCATCCCGACGACGTGCCCAGCCTCCACGAGGCGATGCAGGCGATGCTCGCCGGCGAGGCCGAGGGACAGCGGATCGAGAAGCGCTACACGCGCAAGGACGGCGAGCACGTGTGGGTCGACCTCACGATGCTCCTCGTCCGCGGCGCCGACGACGGGCCGAGCTACTTCCAGAACGTGGCGGTCGACATCCGCGGCCGGAAGCGCGCCGAGGTGCTGCAGGCGGCGCGTTTCGCGGTCACGCAGGCGCTCGTCACCTCGCCCGGCTGGCAGAAGGCCGCGCCCGGCGTGCTCGAGGGCCTGTGCCGCACGCTCGACTGGGAGCTCGCCGAGTACTGGGAGGTCGACGCCGACCGCGAGGCGATGCGCTTCGTCACGTCATGGAAGCGGCCCGGCCGCGACACCAGCGCGTTCGAGGCGACGGCCATCGGGCACGTGTACCGGCGGGGCGAAGGTCTGGCCGGGCGCGTGTGGGAGGCGGCCAAGCCGATCGAGATGCCGGACCTCGCGGACGACCCGTCGCCGCGCGCCGCGGCCGCGGTCGCCACCGGACTGCACGGCATCGTCGGCTTCCCCGTTCGCAGCGGCCGTCGGGTCGTGGGCATGATCTCGCTCCACACCTGGGCGGCTCGCGAGCTCGACGAGGGCCTGATCGCGGTCATGAACGACGTCGGCTCGCAGATCGGAGAGTTCGTTGAGCGCAAACGCGCCGAGGTGGCGTTGCAGGAGAGCGAGAAGCGCATGCGCTCCGTGCTCGACAACGTGTCCGACGGTCTGGCGACCATCGATCACAACGGGATCATCGAGTCGGCCAACCCCGCAGTGGGCAAGCTGTTCGGCTACTCCGACCAGGAGCTCATCGGCGAGTCGGCCAGCATCCTGATCGCAACCACGCACCGCGGCGCGTTTGACAACTACCTCCAGCGGCGACTCTCGCTGGAGGCGCCCGGCGGGGGCGCGCACGAGACGATGGGGAAACGAAAAAACGGGAGCCTGTTTCCGCTCGAGTTCGTGGTCAGCTCGATGCAGGTCGGCTCCCGCCACCTCTTCATCGCGACGCTGCGCGACATCTCCGAGCGCAAGGCGCACACCGACGCGCTCGAGTACCAGGCGCTGCACGACGCGCTCACCGGCCTGCCCAACCGCAGCCTGTTCGGCGACCGCCTGCGCCAGGCGCTGCTCGCGGCTCGCCGCAACCAGAAGATGTTTGGCGTCCTGCTCCTCGACCTCGACCGCTTCAAGGACATCAACGATGCGCTCGGCCACGACCGCGGCGACAGCCTCCTCCAGGAAGTGACCGCGCGTCTGCGCGGCGTGCTACGCGCGACGGACACGATCGCGCGCCTCGGCGGCGACGAGTTCGCGGTCCTGACCACCGACGCGCGTCACCCCGAGGATGTCATTGCCACCGCGAAGAAGATCCTCGCCTCGCTCGAAGGTCCCTTCGCCATCGGAGACCAGATGGTGGAGACCGGCGCCTCGATCGGCATCGCCATGTACCCGGTGCACGGCGACGACCCGGGCACGCTGCTGCGCCGCGCCGACGTGGCGATGTACGTGGCCAAGCGATCGGGCGGCGGCTACGCGCTGTACCAGCCGGAGCACGAGGCGCAGACGCTGCGCCGCTCAGGCCTCGCCGGCGAGCTGCGACGCTCCATCCCGCAGGGCGAGCTCGTCCTCCACTACCAGCCGCAGATCACGCTGGCGACCGGCGCGATCTCCAGCGTCGAGGCGCTGATCCGCTGGAACCATCCCCGCGAAGGGCTGATGCCCCCGGACCGCTTCATCCCGATGGCCGAGGAGACCGGGATCATTCATCCCCTGACCGCGTGGGTCATCGACTCCGCGCTCGGGCAGCTGTGCAAATGGCTGGAAGAGGGCATCGAAGTGTCGGTGTCGATCAACGTGTCGCCGCGCAACATCGAAGATCACTCGCTGGAAGAGATGGTCGCCCGCGCGCTGGCCAACTTCAAAGTCGAGCCGAGCCGGCTGACGCTGGAGATCACCGAGGGCGTGGCGATGGCCGCGGCGGCGGCCAAGGCCCTGCACCGGCTGCATGACATCGGGGTGCGCATCGCGCTCGACGACTTCGGCACCGGCTACTCCTCTCTGCTTTATCTGATGCGCCTGCCGGTCCACGAGATCAAGATCGACCGCTCGTTCGTCTCGGCCCTCGCGTCGGACCCCGACTCGGGCGCGATCGTGCGCTCGGCGGTCGGACTGGGCCACAACCTTGGGCTGCGCGTCGTCGCCGAGGGGTTGCAGGACAGGATGGCGGAGGCGGTGTTGCTGGAGGCGGGGTGCGACGCGGCGCAGGGATTCCTGGTCGGGCGGCCGGTGGAAGAGGCGGAGATCACCTCGCTGCTGCGCCAGCATGCGGGCCTCGAGAAGGCGCCCGAAACCGGCGAAGCCGCGAGCTGAAAGCGCTCGTCTTCGGTTCGGGCGGTCAGGTCGGATCTGAGCTCGTAAAGCTCCTTGGGCCCGAGAGTGCTGTGCCACACAGCGAGGCCGATGTAGGAGACCTGGCGGTGGTCGAGTCAGTCATTGCGCAGCGTCAGCCCGGGGTCGTTTTTAACTGCGCGTCCTACAACGCGGTCGATCGAGCCGAAACAGAAAGATCGTTGGCGCGCCATGCGAATGCGCAGGGCGCTCAAAACCTGGCTATTGCGTGTGGCCGTCACGGGGCGGAGTTCGTGCACCTGTCGACCAACTACGTTTTCGACGGCGCTCTGGACCGGCCGTACGTAGAGGCCGACGAACCTTCACCTATCTCTGCGTATGGAAACTCCAAACGAGCCGGCGAAAATCTGGCGCTTGAGTTCGGCCGTCACGTGCTGATAATCCGGAGCGCAGCGATCTTCGGCGGACCGAGAAGCTTCCCTATGAGAATTCTCGAGCGGGCCCGATCCGGCGATGCATTACGAGTCGTCTCGGACCAGACCATCAACCCGACTTATGCCAAGGACCTGGCGGCCGTCTCCCTGAAACTCGCGGAGGAGGGGGTCGCCGGCATCGTCCACGCGGTCAACGGCGGCTGCTGCGCCTGGGACGAGCTCGCCCGCGCGACGCTGGCGGAGGCGGGCATCGATAGATCGGTCGAGTCGGTGCCTACCGGCGCGTACCCTGCCGCCGCGCCGCGGCCGAAGAACGGCTGCCTGGCGTCGAGCCGGATTCCAGCGTTACGACCCTGGCGGGAGGCTCTTCACGAGGCCTTGAACCCATAAAAAAGGCTCGGGCCGGGCGATTGCTCGACACCGGCACCGAGCTTGGCTGCGGGGGGTGAGGTTCGATATGAAGATGAGGTCCCTGGACTCCTTTCTGAAGGCCCGCGCACGCTTTCGCGCAGTGAAAAGTTTGGCACGAATCCTAAGTACCGAGGGATCGATCTCTGCACAATTTCAACGACAAACTGCCTGCCCCACTCTTGAAATCCCAAGGGCGGATCGAGGAAAAGTGAACTAGGTCGCGAAACCCCGACTGTTTTTTGATATGGGTTCGTTAGTCCCACCAGACGTCCTTGCAAAGATTGATCAGTTCGAGGGATGTTGCACGGCGGCTTGGCGTCAGCCAGGCGACGGTGGCCCGCGCCGTGGCGAGGGGCCTTCTCCGGCCGGCTCTCGTCACGCCGGGCGGGCACCGGCGCTTTTCCGAGGCGGACGTCGAGGTCTACGCGGAGAGCCTGCAGGACGAGCCTGAAGGCGCCCGGCTGATCACCACCGGCCAGGCCGCGCGTCTGCTGGGAGTCAGCCAGCCGACGCTCAACCGGGCCGTCCGCCGCGGTCGCCTGCAGCCGACCCTGACCACGCCCGGCGGCCACCGCCGGTTCGACAGCGCGGAGCTCAGCGCGGCCCTCTACTTCGAGGACGCGACGTGACCGCGCGGGAAGAGGATCCGGGCCACCTGCTCGGACCGCGCTCTGAAGGGGAGCGCGGTCTGGGCAGCGTCGCGTGGAGCGTCGTCCTCAACGCCGTCCTGGTCGCGGCGTTTGTCATCGGCGCCATCCCGATCGTCGCGATCGCGCACGGGTTCGTCGAGCTCGTGCAGCAGTCGAAGATCCGCAGCGGCGCGGACTGGGTCGCGTACGGGTTCGCCTTCACCGGCCTGTTCCTCGGCGCGGTCTTCTTCGCCTACGCGGTCAAGTACTACCTGAGCACCGCGATGGTGCTGCTGACCACGCTGGTCGGCGGTGCGCCGCGCAACGGCCATGCAAACGGCAACGGCAACGGGAACGGCAACGGGCGCATCAACGGCAACGGCAATGGCTTCCACATCGACCTCGGCTATTACCCGTTCGTCTCCATCCACGTCGCGACCTACAACGAGAAGCGCGTCGTCGAGCGACTGCTGACCGCGCTCGCGCATCTCGAGTACCCGGAGTACGAGGTCGTTCTGGTCGACGACTCGACCGACGAGTCGGTCGAGATCCTGCGCCGCTGGTCAGGGTGGCCGCGGCTGAAGATCATCCACCGCGCAAACCGCGACGGCTACAAGGGCGGTGCGCTGCGCGAGGCACTGAAGGTGATGGACCCCCGCGCCGAGTACGTCGTCGTCTTCGACGCCGACTCGGTGCCTTTCCCCGACTCCATCGAGCGGCTGCTTCCGCATTTCTACCGCGTCAGCGAAGGGACGTCCAACCGCAGGTTCGAAGCCGCCTTCGGGCGCGTCGACCCTCCATCGGAGCCAGGGCAGATCAAACGCCGCGTCGAGGTGGCCGCCGTGCAGAGCTACCAGTGGCACGTCCTCAACAAGTCCGAGAGCTGGCTGACCGAGGCAGTGCGGGCCGAGTACGCGGGCAGCTACATGATCGAGCGGCCGTTCCAGGATGCGATCGGCTCGCTGAAGATGATCGCCGGCACCGCCTACATGATCCGTGCGGACGTCCTGCGCGAGGTCGGGTGGGGCACCAGCATCACCGAGGACTGGGAGCTCACGCTCAAGCTCTACGCCCGTGGCTACAAGGTCGTCTACACGCCGTGGGCAGAGACGCCGGCCGAGTGCGTCAGCACCTTCGCGCGCCTGGCCAGGCAGCGCATGCGCTGGGCCGAGGGCCACACCTACAACGTGCGCAGGTGGTTCGTGGCGATCATGCGCTCGCCTTACGTCACGCCACTCGAGAAGCTCGAGTTTCTCTACGACTCGACCTACTACCTGCAGGCCGCGCTGTTCGTCGTCGGCTCGCTGAGCTGGCTGATCTCCGAGCTTGTCTTTGACACCCACGTGCCTGGATGGACGGCGCTGCTCGGCTGGTCGCTCCTGTTCTCGAACATCTTCGCCCTGCCGCTGATGAACCTCGGCGGCCTGGTCCTCGAGGAGGCGCCCGCGCGTGACGTACAGGGGATCTTCGGCGCGGTGGTCCTGTCGTTCGCGCTCGTCCCGTTCCAGGGGTGGGCCGCGTTCAAGGGCCTAGTCAGCAAGGACGAGGGCCCGTGGTTCCGGACGCCGAAGACCGGGCGCGTCACCGACAGCGTCCACCACCTGCGCCGCCTCTACATGCTGCGCCGCTGGCTAAGGGGGAGGCGCGACGCCGGCGAGCGCCGCTGGGTGCCGCCCGCCCCAGCGCAGGCGCCGGCCAGCCGCATCGTCCGCCGCCCGCGCTGGCTCGGCTGGATCGCCGTGGGCGTGCTCGCGGTGATCATCAGCGCCCTCGCCGTTGCGTCGACCAAGGCGCCGACGGTACGTGCCGCGGGCAACCCGCTGTACCTGCACGGCACCGGGACGGCGCCAGGCTGCTCGGCGAGCACATTAGACCCCTCGATCGGCGTCCGCGGCACCGCCTGCCAGGTCCAGTCGTCCGCCGGCGGCGTCACCAACACGTGGGGATGGACCGGCCTGCCGGCGCAGACGATCGCCTTCGGAGTCTGGAACTTCACCATGTACTGGACCGGCGGCAGCGGCGCGACCAACGACACCGTGACGATCGCCGCGGGCGTCTCCGCGACCGCGAGCTGCGCCGGGTTCGTCGCCACAGTGCCGAACGTGGGAAGCACGTGGACCGCCAACTACGGCGCGAACACCACCAACACGACGAGCCCGCTTACGGTCACGACCAGCGCGAGCCAGCTCGCGATGGTGGTGCCGCCCGGCGGGTCGCTGTGCATCTCCGTCACGCTGACCCACAACACCGGCGGCAAGCCATCGTTGATGTACGACGGCACCACCGGCGTCGCGGACACCAACTTCGTGCCGCCGAGCATCGTCGTGCCGGAGGGCCTACTGGGCCTCGCCGGTCTCGCCGCGCTCGTGCCGCTTGGCGCGAGCCGTCTGGTGAGGAGACGGCGATGAGGACCCGCGACCGCGGCAACGTCAACCTGACTGTGATCGCGCTGACGTGCGGGTTGCTCATGGTGCTGCCGCTCGTGACCACGTTCGATGACCTCCTCACGGCCTGGGCGCTCGGGCTCGGCGCGAACAACCCGCTGCAGCAGATCGTCCCCGCCGAGTCGCGGATGGTGGTCAGCCTTCTCGGACTCGCCGGCATCCACGCCGCCGCGTCGGGCAGCCATCTGGTCGTGTGGGACAGGTCCGGCTCGATGCACACGCTGTTCATCTCCTGGAACTGCATCGGCTGGCAGAGCCTGGTCCTGTTCGCCATCAGCATGCTGAGCGGCCTGCGCGGCGAACACTCGCTCGAGTCGCGTGTCCAGGTCGCCTGCATCGGCGTCGCGGGCACGATGCTGCTCAACCTCTTGCGCGTCTCGCTCGTGGCCTTGATCGCGGCCACGGTCGGCGTCACGCCCGCCGTGCTTTTCCACGACTATGGCGGCACGCTGATGTTCGTCGGCTTCCTCTTCGCCTTCTGGGCCTTCGCCCAGCGCTGGATTCTCGCCGTTCCGGCGACCGAGATGGCGTGAACCGCTGGGTTCGCCTCGCCCTCCAGACGGCGTTCGGCCTCGCCTTGCTGTGGCTGTGGCTGCGCACCGTGTCCCTGCCCGAGATCCTCAGCCACGCCCGCGTCCAGCAGTGGTGGGCGGTGGCGCTGATGGTGGCGCTGTTCGGCGTGACCAGCGTCCTGCGGGCCCGGCGCTGGCTCATCCTGCTCCGGCCGCTTGCGCCGGTCGGCATCGTCCGCGCCTTCGCGATGAACGCCGGCGCCGGCCTCCTCAACTACGTCGTCCCCATCCGCTTCGGCGACGCCATGCGCTACTGGTGGCTGTGGCGCAGGCACCGCGTGCCGTCGGGCTCCGCGCTGGCGACCATCGTCATCGACAAGACGTGCGACCTCGCCGGCGTCGCGGTCGTCCTCGGCGGTCTCACCGTGCTCGCCACGAGCGGGTTCGTGGCCGCGCCCCGCGGTCTTGCCGGCGCGGCGGCGCTGGCTATCGTCCTGCTCGCCGGCGTCGCGGCCACGTCGCTGCTGGCGCCCCGCCTCGCCGCCTC
>DATEGB010000053.1:0-7492 GCA_035280365.1 Candidatus Dormiibacterota bacterium
CGCCCGGCGCACCCGACAGCGGGCGGACGAGGAGTACCGGGCGCTTGCCACCCGGCTGATGGAGACCGCCGGCTCGTTCCTGAGCATGGACGTCGACCAGGACGCGATCCTCGCGGCGGCGGAGCAGGCGGCCGCGCTCGCGCCGGTGCTGCGCGCGGCCCGCGTCCTGGACGCCGAGATCGAGACCCTGCTCAGCGTGGCGGCGAGAGGACTGAGGCGCGCGGTCACTCCTGCGACAGAAGCGATCTACCGGGCCAGGGTCGAGGCGCTCGACGCGCGCCTAGTCTGAGGACTCCGTCGTGTCGACGGTCACGTTGCACGCTCCGCCGTTGACCTTGACGTCGTAGCCGGCCGAGCCGAGGTCCTGCGTCGCCGTGACGTGGCCGATCGCGTGGTACGAGCGGCCGTCGACCTTGACGTTCAGCCCCGCTCCCGACACCTCGACCGAGGCGGGCGTGCCGCTCGGCCGGTGGAGCCGCACGGTCACCGCGCCGGCGTTGAACTCCACGGGCACGACCGCGGTCGGGGTGCCGAGCGTGACGTCGTCGGTGCTGGCGCCGGTGTTGAAGCTCAGCGAGCTGACGTGGGTGTTGGGGAGGCTCATCTTGATCGTGGCCGCGCCGCTGTTGACGTCGATCGCCCACGTCACCTTGGGGCTGAGCGCGAGAGTGAGCACGAACTTCCTGCCCCGGAAGACCGAGAAGCTGTTCTCGTCGCGCTGGTCGATTTCCAGCGTGTTCGAATCGGTGTTGACCTCGACGTGCGGTTTCTGACCGTTGTACTCGATGTGCGCGCTGTAGAGCTCGCCGCGTCGGGCCGTGTCGCCGATCGTGATGTTGGCCGCGCCGACGTCGACGGACAGCGTCATCTGCGAGGTGCCGCCGAGCTGGGCGTTCGAGTCCAGCGTCTTCGTCGCCGCGGGGTTGGGCGCCAACGTCACGTAGCCCGCCGCGGCCACGATGGCGAGCACGACGATGAGCGCCGCGGCGACGTCGCCGGCCGGGCCGTGCACGGTGCGGCGGACGATCAGCTCGATCCCGATCACGATCAGGACCAGCGGCCACAGGTCGACAAGAAGGCCGAGCCTCTCCACGGCGATCTGCCCGGTGTTGATGAGCAGCGCGACGACGCCGGCGAGGATGAGAACCGCGGGCCAGAAGAACGACCGGTAGCGGTAGGTGTAGCGCATCGCCTACCGGGTCGAGACGTCGACGCGGAGTGCGCCGCCGGAGACCGTGACGTCGTAGCGGTCTTTGGCCGCATCGAAGCCGTCCGACTTCCAGGTCCGGGTACCGAGGCCGTCCTGCCGGTCGCCGTCCCCGCGGAGCTGGACCGCCCCGCCCGACGCCTGGACCTGGACCGCGGCGCCCGCGGGCCGGGCGATGTTCACGGTCAGAGCGCCGCCTTCGACCCGGACGGGCACGACGCCCTTCGGCGCGCCCAGCATCAGGTTGATCTGGCTCGCGCCCGTGCGGCAGCCAAAACCGGTCAGGGTGGCCGACGAGAGGTCGAAGTCACCGCGGATCGCGCCGGTGCTGCAGGCGACCTCCCACGGAATGGCGTCCGTGAGCTTCGCGTCGACGTGGAGCCGGCGCGCGCCCATGAACCAGTCGGCGCGCTGGGCGATCTTCACGGTGCCCGTCGCGCGGTCCAGGCGGACCTCAGGAGGCGCCCCGGAATGCTCGATGTGCACGCGGTACAGCTGCTCATCCAGCTGCGAGGCGGCGACCTCGATCCGCGCCGCGCCCACAGAGACGTCGAGCTTTGCCCGCTCCAGGCCCTCGCGCTGCTCGCTGCTGTCGACGTCGGCCGAGGCGCCGCCCGGGCCGATGCGGCCGAGGAGCAACCAGGCGCCGACGGCGATGAGCAGCAGGGGCCACACCACGTCCCAGTTCAGGTTGCTGAGAAGGCCGAGGTTGGCGAGCAGGAAAAGCGCGCCGACGATGACGAGCACGCCGCCCCAGAAGATGCTGGGGTTGCGATTCCACATGTCTCGTCCGCCTAGCGCCAGGTGCGGCGGGCGATGAGCCAGACGCCGAGGGCGATCAGCACCAGCGGCCAGAAGATGTCGGCCCGCAGCCAGTCGAGCAGCCCGAGGTTGTGGAGCAGGAAGTAGGCGCCGACCACGATCAGGACCGCCGGCCAGAACAGCTCGTGTCGCCAGACCTGGTTTCTCACTGGCGCCAGTCTACTAAGGCGGGGTGGCCTAAACGGGCGCGACCACCTCGAACAGGCCGGGCCGTTCCTTGCGCGCGGCCTCGATCAGCTCGCCGCCGGCGACGGTGGTCTGGGCTCTTGGCGTGTCGACGAAGTACGTCCGGGTCACCCTGCGCAGGTCGTCCGCGGTGACTTCGAGCAGGCGCTTCTTGAACCGCTCGCGCAGCTCGAGCGTGAAGCCCGTCGCGCGGTTGGTGGCCTCGCGCCGGCCCTTGATGTCCGGCGACTCGAGCGGGTCGACGTCGCCGCACGCGCCGAGGATCGCCTCCTTGAGCTGCTCGGAGTCCACCTCGCCCTCGGTGACCCACGGTACCGCCTGGTCGAAGACGTCGTACGTGCGGACGATGTTGGGGTCGCGGTAAGAACCTAGGTAGAACGTGCCGTTGGCCACGCCGGCCTGGGCGTAGCCGCCGTATGCGCCGCCCTTCTCGCGCAGCTCGCGGTGGAGGAAGTTGTCGCGCACGTAGTTCGCGAGGACGAGCAGCGCGGGCGCGTCCTGGTGCGTGTAGCGGACGGTGCGGAAGATGCGCACATTGAAGGCCACGGGCACCGGCGCGATGCGCGCCTCGGGTGCGGGCTCGAAGGCGGATGGTTTTGTCGCGTCGGCGGCCGCGCCGTCCTGGGGAAGGGCGCCGACCAGGCCGCCGAGCAGTTCCTGGAGCGGCTCGATCATCGCTTCCTCGCACGTGACGATGATGCGCAGCGCCTCCGCGCGGAAGATCGCCCGGCGGACCTCGTCGAGCTTCGCGATCACGTCACCCAGTGCTTGCTCGTCGAGGCGCGCGAGACGGCGCATGGTGTGCAGCATCGCGATCCCCTGCAGGCGGTCGTTGACCGCGCCCTCGGAGCTCAGCTTTGAGTGCGCGCGCAGAATGGCGAACTGGAAGCCGAGGCCCGCGATCGACGTCTCGAGCCGGGTGGCGACCTCGGCGATGACCTCTCTGAGGCGCTTCGGCTCGATCTCGAGGCGTGCCACGAGGTCGGTCAGCAGCTCGACGAACGGTTGCGCGTTGCGGTCCAGTGCCCGACCTGCGATCACGAAGGACTGGAGGTAGTCGTCTCTTGCCGCCAGCGACTGGACCTGCGCCGCCGCGCCGATGCCGCCTGTGACCGCCGCGATTCGAGCCGCGACCTGGACGTAGTCCTGCCCCGCGGCGCCGCTGTGCGTGAGCGCGCGACCGAACAGCGGCAGGAGGTCGCGCTGCTCCGGGCTGAGGCGGGAGAAGTCGCTGCGGATGTCGAGGTAGGTGATGCCGTTCGTCGGCTGAGGGTAGAACTCGACGGTCGCGTTCCTTAGCTTCACGTCGCGGCTGGGCACGTCCTCGAACTTCATCGGGATGTCGCTGAGCTCGAGAGTCGGCAGCACGGACAGGTCCTGCTTCGCCTCCTGATCGGCTTTGAGCCTGAGGGCGTCTTCGACGACGCGGCGTCGATCCTCGTCGGTCAGGATTGCCTCGATGCTCGTGAGCCTGGTCTGTTCCTCGCGCCGCTGGCGCTCCTCGAGCTCGGTGTCGGGCACGACGGTGAGCAGGCCACGATGCGGGTTGTCGAGCAGCTCGGCGCGGATGAGGTTCTCGAAGAACCTGCCTTCCTTTCTTGCGTGCTCCAGGTGCTCGAGGTCGGCGTCGAAGTCGAGCGCGGTGAGAGGGTCGCCGTCGTAGGCGTACGCCGGCATGACCGCGAAAAGCAGGCGCAGCGCGTACGGAAAGCCGGCGTTGGAACGCTCGCGCCTGGCGAACTCGAGGTGGTGGATTGCGGCGTCGACCTGGGATTGGTCGACTCCTTTGCCGGCCAGTCGCTCGAGCGTGTCGAGCACGACCTTCTGCACCTTGTCGGCGTCGCCGGCGTTGATGCCCTTGAGCCCGGCGCCGAACACGGCCTGCTTCTGGTCCTCCTGCAGCCCGCTGCCGTCGGCGAGGGCGCTGCCCAGGCCGGAGTCGATCAGGGCCTTGCGCAGCGGCGAGCCGGCGTTCGAGAGGAGGACCTCGGAGAGCACGTTCATGGCCAGCGAGCGGAATGAGTCGGCGCTCGGAATCGTCACCCACGCGGTCAGCGCCTGGGACAGGCGCGCGGTCGCCTCGCCCTCGGGCGCCGGGTATTTTTCCTCGGCCGTGACGGGGTTGGTCAGGCGCGCCACGTCGGGGATCGCGCCGTTTAGGAGCGACCGGTCGAAGTGGTCGAGGGCCCCGCGCTGGATGGCCTCGAGCGTGGCCTCGAGCGGCAGGTTGCCGTAGGTGTAGAAGCGCGCGTTGCTGGGGTGGTAGTGGCGCTTGTGGAAGTCGCGTAGCTGCTCCCACGTGAGGTTCGGGATGTCGCGCGGGTCGCCGCCGGATTCGTGCGCGTACGGCGTGCCCTGGAAGAGCGTCTTGCCGATCGCGCGCTGCATCGCCGCTCCCGGCGTGGCCAGCGCGCCTTTCATCTCGTTGAAGACGACGCCTTTGAAGCGCAGGCCGCTCTTCGGGTCGGCCGGGTCTTCGAACTCGAGCCGGACGCCTTCCTGCATGAAGGAGTCCTTGTTCAGGTTGGGAAAGAACGTGGCGTCGAGGTAGACGTCGAGCAAGTTGCGGTAGTCCTTCGCGTTGCGGGTGCTGAACGGGTACACGGTGCGGTCCGCGCTCGTGAACGCGTTCATGAAGGTCGCGAGCGAACGGCGCGTCATGCTGAAGAACGGGTCGCGCACCGGGTAGCGCCGCGAGCCCGCCAGGACGACGTGCTCCAGGATGTGCGCCACGCCGGAGGAGTCGATGGGGGGCGTCGTGAACGCGACCGCGAAGCCGTTGTTGTCGTCGGGGCACTCGATGTGGATGTGGCGCGCGCCCGTGCGCTCGTGGACGAGCTCGACGTAGGTGCCTTCGAGCCGCTCAAGAGGTTCGCGGCGGGTGATCGCGTAGCCGCCAATCGTGCTTTCCGCGGTCGTTGCCATGTGAATCGTTGAGTCTAGGATTTGTTTCGTGTTCAGCGCCGTGGAACTGGACTTCCTGCGTTCGCAACGCATCGCTCGCATCGCCACCGTCGGTCCGTCGGGCTGGCCGCACGTCGTGCCCGTGATGTACGCGGTGAACGACGATGGGTCGCTGGACTTCGATGTGGACGGGGTGAAGCTGCGCAACCTGACCGCCGAGCCGCGCGCCGCGATGGTCGTCGACGCCATGGGGCCCAAGCGCGGGATCGCGATGCAGGGCCAGGTCGAGCTGATCGCGCCCGAGCGGGCGCGGCTCAAGCCGGCGCGAAAGTTCGTCTGGGGACTTTGATCCGGAGGCTCTGCCTTCTCGGCGTCTCGTTGCTGGTTGCGTGCAGCTCGCCGTCCGCGCCGGTTGCCTCGCCCTCATTCAGTCCTGTCCCTACGGGAAGCCCGGCGATCTCGGTCGAATGGTCGGAGTACCACCGCGACGGCGGCCGCTCCGGCGCTGGTCCTACTGAGCCTCGGCTGAACAACCCGCGGGCGGCCTGGAAGGTCGGCGTCGACGGCGAGCTCTACGCGTCGCCGCTGATCGTCGCCGGCCACGTGATCGTGGCGAGCGAGAACAACACCGTGTACTCGCTCGACATGTTCACCGGCTCGACCATCTGGCAGCGGCACCTCGGCGACCCGGTCGACGCTTCGACGCTGCCGTGCGGCAACATCCGGCCGGTCACCGGGATCACGGGGACGCCCGCGGCTGACGTCGCCTCGGGGCGCGTTTACGTCGTGGCGTTTCTCCGCACGTACCACCACGTCCTGTTCGCGCTGAGCCTCACCGACGGCGCCGTGCTGTCGCAGCAGACCATCGACCCGGTGGGCTCGAACCCACGCGTGCAGCAGCTGCGCGGGGCGCTGGCGATCGGCTCGGGCTATGTGTACGTGCCGTTCGGGGGGCTGTTCGGCGACTGCGGTTCGTACCACGGTTACGTCGTCGGCGTGCCGCTGGGCGGTGGGCCCGCCCACACGTACCGCACACCCGTCGCCACCGGCGCGGGGATCTGGGCGCCGCACGGACCGACGGTGGCGGCGGACGGGAGCGTGTACGTCGTCACCGGCAACGCCACGTCGGCGCCGTCGACGTTCGGCTACAGCGACTCCGTGATCCAGCTGTCGCCGGAGCTTGCGGTCCGATCTTATTTCGCGCCGTCGAACTGGGTGGCGCTGAGCAACGGGGACGTGGACCTCGGCTCCACGGGCGCCGTCCTGCTGCCGTCCATCAACCGGGTGTTCGTCATCGGCAAGGAGGGCGTCGGCTATCTGCTCCGCGCCGACGCGCTCGGCGGAATCGGCCGCCAGGTGGCGAGCCGGCGGATCTGCTCCGGCGCCTGGGGTGGGACGGCGTGGCTCGGCTCGATGATTTTCCTGCCGTGCGCCGACGGCCTGTACGCGGTGTCGGTCACGGACTCGTCGATCCAGGTGGCGTGGCGGGCTGCGCGTCCAACCCTGGCACCGCCCATCACGGCGGCGGGCGCGTTGTGGGGCATCGATGCGGGCACGGCGACGCTGTACGCGCTCGACCCGGCGACGGGCAAGGCCCTCTACTCGACCGGGATCGGCGCGGCCAACCGCTACTCGACGCCCGCCGCGACGGAGGGATTCGTCGTCATGCCGGCAGGTCGCAGCGTGGTCGCGATCGACGTGGCCGGGGCCTAGGCGTCAGCCCTGGATCTCGCGCAGGAGGTTGGCCATCTCGATCGCGGCCTCGGCGGCCTCGGCGCCCTTGTTGTTCTTGGGGCCGGACCGCGCGAGCGCCTGGTCGACGTCCTCGGTGGCAAGGACGCCGAACGCGATAGGCACGCCGGTGTCGAGTTGCGCCTGCATGAGCCCTGACGTGGCCTGCATGGCGGCGATGTCGTCGTCGATCACCGCGCCCAGGGCGACGATCGCGTCCGGCCCACCCTTCTCGGCCAGAGCCAGGGCGACGAGGGGAAGGTCGAGAGCGCTCGGAACCCAGTAGGTCTCGACGCCTTCCACGCCACGCGACTTGAGCATGTCCTCGGCGCCGCGTAACAGACGCTTGGTGACGTCATCGTTCTCGCGCGCAACCAGGATCGCGATCGACAGATCGCTCCCCAGGAGATGCGACTCAGCCTTCATTGCACAACCGAATCAGGTCTATGAGATTCTCCAGCTTTTACCGTTCGCGCTGGATCCGAATTTTCTTGTTTTTCTCTTCAGTGAGCTGAAGAGTGAGTTATAGGTGAACAAGCCCTCGGGCTATTAGTACCGCTCAGCTCAAAGGATTGCTCCTCTTACACCTGCGGCCTATCAACCTGGTCGTCTACCAGGGCCCTTACCCGGTTAACCCGGTGG
>DATEGB010000054.1:0-10428 GCA_035280365.1 Candidatus Dormiibacterota bacterium
TTTTAGCCAGCGACACGGGCGATAGGCGCGACTATCCGGCTTTCCTGGTCGTGGTGGCCGCCGCCACGGCCGCGCTCTTGCGAGCGCTCTAGTGTGTGGCCATGCGGATTGAGGCGGTGCGCGAGGCGACTCCTGAGCTCCATCGCGCGCTGGAGAGACTGCTTCCCCAACTCAACCCCACGCTTCCGGTGCCCGACATGGAGCGCCTGAGGCGGCTGATCGCCGACCCCGACGTGACGCTGCTGGTGGCCAGGGACGGCGACCAGATCGTCGGCACCACGACCGTGATCGTCTACACGACGCCGTTCTGGATCAAGGCGCGGCTCGACGAAGTCGTGGTCGACGCCTCCGCGCGCGGCAAGGGAGCGGGCGAGGCGCTCGTCAAAGCTGCGCTGGAGGTCGGACGGAAGAAGGGCGCGCAGGTCGCAGAGCTGCAGTCGGGCCGTGCTCCCAACCGCGACGCGGCGCACCGGCTCTACGAGCGGCTCGGCTTCAAGATCCGCGACTCCGACGTCATGCGGACCGTTCTTTAGCGGTCAGGTTCTCCAACCGGTCGACCATCGATGCGAGCGTGGCGAAGGCCGCCTCGACGGGTTCGGGCGAGGTCATGTCGACGCCGGCCATGCGCAAGCCCTCGAGGGGATACATGGAACCGCCGCTCTTCAAGAACGCGAGGTAGGACTCGACCGCCTGCTTGTCGCCCGCGGCCACGCGCTCCACCAGGTGGTCGGCCGCGGCGATCCCGGTCGCGTACTGGTAGACGTAGAAGTTGCTGTACAGGTGGGTGTGGAACTGCGCCCACGTCGAGCCCACGCGCTCGCGGTCGCGCTCGTTGACGTCGACCTCGTCGCCGTAGACCTCGAGCAACAGGTCCGCCATCAGGTTGTTCAGGTAGTCGGCGGTGAGGGCGCCGCCGCGCTCGACCTCCTCGTGGATCTCGAGCTCCAGGCGCGCCAGCGACGGCATGATGAAAAAGTAGCGATAGAAGTTCGACATCGCCTCCTCGATCACCGCGATCTGCAGGGCCGGATCGGGCTGCGTGGTCAGGAGGTGCCGCCGCGTCAGCGCCTGGTGCATGTTCGACGCGACCTCGGCCTGGAACAGGCCGTAGTTCGAGTAGACGTACGGCTGCGTTCCCCGCGTGTGAAACGAGTGCATCGAGTGGCCGAGCTCGTGAGCGAGCGTGCTCATCGAGTAGATGTCGTCGTTGTAGCTCATGAAGATGAAAGGACGCGTGTCCATCGAGCCGGTCGAGAACGCGCCCATCCTCTTGCCCTTGTTCGGGTAGATGTCGACCCATCGCTCCTCGAGCGCACCGCTACGCATGACGCGCACGTAGTCCTCGCCCAGCGGCGCGACGCCCTCCGAGATCCAGTCGACGGCCTGCTCATAAGGCACCTTGAGCGTGTTCCCCGACAGCTGTGCGCGCAGGTCGTAAGGCTTGAGCACCTCGAGTCCCAGCGCCTCCCGGCGAATCTTCCAGTAGCGGTGCCAGGTGCCGACGTTGTCGCGAAAGGTCCGGACGACGTTGTGGAACACCTCGACCGGGATGTGGCTCGGCTCCAGCGCCGCCTCGAGTGACGACGAGTAGCCGCGAGCCCGGGCGAAGAACACGTCGCGCTTGACCCCGCCCGCCAGGCTCGCCGCCATCGTGTGTCGCATCGCGAGATGCTGGTCGGCGTAGCTCTCGAACGCCGTGCGCCGAACGTCGCGGTCGGGGTTGGTCAGGAGGGCGGCGACGGTGCCCTGAGCGACCTCGTGCAGCTCGCCGTCGGAGCCGACGGCGGGCGCGAACCGAAGGTCGGTGTTGGCCAGCACGCTGTGCGCAGTGAGCGCCGTGGCGAGCGGGTCGGACACCTGACTGAGCAGCTCCTCGACCTCCGCGCTGCGGATACGCTTCTGCATCTTCTCGAGGCGGTCGAAGTAGTGGCCCAGGTGGGCCAGGCGGGGCGACGCAGCGACCCACTCGCGGAGCCTGGGAATGCCGATCGCCAGCATCTCCGGCACGGCAAACGACGCCGCCGCCCCCAGCTGGGCGGCCGCGGAGCGGGCCCGGTCCGTCCGCGCGGCCGCCTTCTGGTCGCCGACGTCGACCGAGTACGACATCGTCGTGTACACGATCAACCTGGCCATGAGCCGGTACGCGCGCTCGCTGGCGTCGAACCAGTCGGCCAGCGTCTCCGGTGAGTCGCCGAGGTGGCCCTCGAACTCCTCGAGGTCCGGGACGCTTGCCAGGACCTGGTCCACGGTCTTCTCCCAGTCGGAGTCCTGGGGAAAGACGCTCTCCGCGTTCCAGGTGAAGCGGCGGTCGACCTCGGAACGGGCGGGCAGCGAACGGGCCACGCGCGATTAGTAGCATGGTCACGATGTCGCGCGCCAAGGCGAACGGGATCGAGCTCGAGCACGAGACGTTCGGCGACCCCGCCGCGCCGCCGCTGCTCTTGATCGCCGGACTCGGCATGCAGATGGTCGGGTGGGACGTAGAGTTCTGCGAGCTGCTCGCAAGCCGGGGCTTTCGTGTGATCCGGTTCGACAACAGGGACGCTGGCCTCTCGGAGTGGCCGGAGCGGGCCTACACGCTCGAGGACATGGCCGACGACGCCGTTGGCCTGCTGGACGCGCTCGGCATCACGGCGGCGCACGTGGTCGGCGTTTCGATGGGCGGCTTCATCGCCCAGCTGGTCGCGCTGAACCATCCCGAGCGCGTGCTCACGCTCACGTCCATGATCAGCGGCCCAAACGGGCAGGACCAGGTGCCGCCGACGGCTGAGGGCACCGCCGTGCTGATGGCCCCGGCGCCGCAGACACGCGACGAGCGGATCGCGCTTGGCCTCCACTCCAAGCGGGCCTTGCTCGGCCCGATGGACCCGTTCGATGAAGCCTGGGAGCGGCGGCGAATTGAACGCGCCATCGACCGCGCCTACAACCCCGCGGGCTTCATTCGCCAGCTCGCGGCCATCATGGCTGCGACCGGGCGGATCGAACGGCTGCGTTCGCTTCGGGTGCCCGCACTGGTCATCCACGGCGACCACGACATCCTCGTCCCGGTCGAGAACGGACGCCACGTCGCCGCGGCGATCCCCGGCGCTCGCCTGGTCGAAATACCGGGCATGGGACACGACGTGCCCCGCCGGATCTGGCCGCAGGTCGCGGACGCCATCGCGGCCCTCGCGAAGCAGGCCGCCACGGCGTGCTGAGCGGTCTCAACCCCCCGATAGCGTTTCTTGCCGGGCTCGTCTCGTTCGTCTCGCCGTGCGTGCTGCCGCTCGTGCCCGCGTACCTGGCGTACCTGGGAGCCAGGAAAGAGGCCATCGCGGTCGCCGGCGCGGCGTTCGTCGCCGGCCTTTCCCTGATCTTCATCCTCTTCTTCTATGTGTTCTCGCTCGCCGTGCAGCCGGTGCGCGCATACGTTCCCGTCGCGGCCGGGATCTTCGTCATCGTCATGGCGGCTCACGTTGCGGGCCTGATCCGCATCCCGCTCCTCGACACCGAATACCGGGTTATGAAGACGGCGCCGTCGGGTGGCGGCGCGGCGGGAGGTTTCCTGCTCGGCATGGGCTTCGCTAGCGGATGGACGCCGTGCATCGGCGTGACGCTGAGCGCCGTCCTGAGCTCGGCGGTGACCGCGGGCACGACGCCGCAGGGCCTGAGCCTGATGCTCGCCTACTGCCTCGGACTGAGCCTGCCGTTTCTGGCGCTCGCGTTTGGCCTGGAGAACGCGAAGCCGCTGATCGCCTACGTCAACGCCCACCGCCGCGCGATCGACCTCGCGTCGGCGGTGGTGCTTGTCGTGATGGGGGTGCTGCTGCTGACGAACCGGCTGACGTGGCTGTCGGCCGGCCTCGTCCAGCTCGTCCCGTCGTGGCCGTCACCCAGCCTCTGAAACCTCGGTGATCAGCACCCACGCGAGGTAGATGTTCCACGCGAACATGAAGAACATCACCACGGCGAGCAGGTAGAGCCCTCCGCCCACGTGGAGCAGAAGACTGATGCCGGCCGCGTTGAAGAGCACGATCCATACGGTGCCACCGACCATCTCCATCAGCCGGTGCGTCCAGGTCGAGGCCACAGCTGGAGCGTCGGTTCCGCGAGTCTGCATCTGACGGACGATGAAGCCGAGGAAGAAAAGCGCCACGACCTCCACCTCGGCGCCGAGCAACGTGAGCGGCTGCCCGGGGATGAGCACCGATCCTGAGATGAGCAGCTGTGACGCGAGGGACATCAGGGTGCCGACGGCGCGGTTGCTGAAGAAGCGGTTGGCCATGATCTCGCGCGCGTGCAGCGACATGGCGACAAACAGGAGCCCGGTGAGGGCGGCGGCCGCGCCGCCCGTCATGACGTAGAAGTCGTGCGAGCCGGGTTGTAGGCCATCAGGCGTACGCTCGGCGCGAAGAGACCATCGGAGCGACGTCCTGGAGTTGCGCTCCCTCGGTCACGGGCCGATCAGGATCGCCATGCGCCGCGCGAGCGTGTCCCGGCCGGCGGCCAGGACGTTGGCGGTGTGGCCCCCGGTGTGCCGGACGGCCGGCAGGGTGTTCGAGGTCTTGCCGATGCACACGAGCGCAAGCGGGGGCGTGAGCGAGACCGTGCAGAAGGCGCTGGCCGTGAAGCCGCGCGGCCGTCCGTCGTCGCCGAATGCCGTGAGGACCACGACGCCGCTCGGAAAGCTGGCCATCACCTCGCGGAACCGCTCAGGGTCGATCAGGAGCTCGCCACCTCCCGTTCCACCGCCACGACGACCAGGTTGGCCTCGATCCATTGCGCCTTGAGCATCTGCGCGGCCGTGCCAGTGCCTTCCAGGGCCAGCCCGGCGAGCAGGTGGCCGCTGTGCAGCCGGTCGAGCCCGGCGCGAGCCATCTCCAGGTGCGCGATCAGGACGACGTCGCGGACCCGGGACGTGGGCATGATGGTGTCCGGCATCGGGGTGGGTTTGCGCGACCGGCGGGCCCGCTCGAGCTGGTCGCGGACCTTCAGCTCGTCGACGCCGAGGTGTCGCAGGGCGCGGTAACCGGAGCCTTCCCCGACCCGGAACAGGCCGAGGAGGATGTGCTCGGTGTCGATGTAGCCATCCGGGCCATCTTCGGCCTCCTGCTGAGCGCACACCAGGGCCCGTTTGGCGTGTGGCGTGAGCCTCTCGAACGCTGGCAATGTCGACACCTGCAGTAGTTTGCGGTGGCCGGCCGCGCGCGCCCGTTAAGAACACTTGTTTGTAGCGCCGCAAGCGTCTAACGTTGCTGGCGTGGGGACGGTTCTCGACGACTCGCTCGACCTCTTCTCGGCGCCGGCGCGCGACTGGTTCCGAGCGGCCTTCGACGCGCCGACGCCGGTCCAGGAGCGCGGGTGGCGAGAGGTGGCGGCCGGCCGCCACGTGCTCATGGCCGCGCCTACCGGCAGCGGCAAGACGCTCGCCGCCTTCCTCTGGTGCCTCGACCGGCTCACCTTCGAGCCAACGCCGGCGGAGGCCGAGCGCTGTCGCGTCCTCTACGTTTCGCCGCTCAAGGCGCTCGCCCACGACGTCGACCGCAACCTGCGCTCGCCGCTGGTCGGCTTGCGCCGGCAGATGGAGACGAAGGGCCTCGCCCCGCCCGACATCGCGGTCGCCATCCGCACGGGCGACACGCCGTCCGACGTGCGCCGGTCGATGGAGCGCCACCCGCCGGACATCCTCATCACGACCCCCGAGTCGCTGTACCTCATCCTCACCAGCGCCGCGCGAAGGATCCTGGCCTCGGTCCGCTGGCTGATCGTCGACGAGATCCACTCCGTCGCCTCGACCAAGCGCGGCAGCCACCTCGCGCTGAGCCTCGAGCGGCTGTGCGAGATCACGAAAGTCGAACCACAACGCATCGGCCTGTCGGCGACGCAGCGGCCGCTCGAAGAGGTGGGGCGCTTTCTCGGCGGCGCGGGGCGCGTGGTGTCAGTGGTCGACGCGGGGCGGCTGAAGACGATGGAGGTCAGCGTCCAGGTCCCGGTCGAGGACATGACTCGCCTGACCACCGAGGACGAGGACGGGGCCAAGGGTCAGAACTCCATCTGGCCCGCGATCTACCCGCGGCTGCTCGACCTGGTCCGCGAGCACCGTTCCACGATCGTGTTCGTCAACTCGAGGCGGCTCGCGGAGCGAATCGCCGCCCGCATCAACGAGCTGGCCGAACAAGACCTCGTCCGCGCCCATCACGGCTCGATCGCGCGCGAGCAGCGCCTGCTCATCGAGGACGAGCTGAAGGCGGGGCGGCTGCGAGGCCTGGTGGCAACGTCGACCCTCGAGCTCGGCATCGACATGGGCGCCGTCGACCTGGTGCTGCAGATCGAGGCGCCGCCCAGCGTGGCGGCGGGCATCCAGCGCGTCGGCCGCGCGGGCCACTCCGTGGGCGAGGTTTCGCGCGGGGTCGTGATCCCCAAGTTCCGGGGCGACCTGCTCGAGTCGGCGGCGGTCGTCGAGGGCATGCTCGAGGGCCGGATCGAGTCGACAGTGGTTCCTCGCAAGCCTCTCGACGTCCTGGCCCAGCACATCGTCGCCATGTGCGCCCTCGACGAGTGGGACGTCGAGGCGCTCGGCCGCGTCGTCCGCCGCGCCTACCCGTACAGCGACCTCGGGCCTCGAGCCTTCGAGTCGGTGCTCGACATGTTGAGCGGCCGCTACCCGTCGGACCAGTTCGCCGAGCTGCGCCCACGCATCGTCTGGGACCGCGTGACGGGCAAGGTGCGCGGCCGGGCGGGGGCGCAGCGGCTGGCCGTCACCAACCCCGGCACCATCCCCGACCGCGGCCTGTACACGGTGAACCTGGTCGACGACGGCCGCCGGGTCGGCGAGCTCGACGAGGAGATGGTCTACGAGACGCGGGTGGGCGAAACCTTCGTCCTCGGGGCGTCGACGTGGAGGATTGTCGACATCACGCCGTCGCAGGTCCTGGTGACGCCGGCGCCCGGCGAGCCCGGGAAGATCGCCTTCTGGAAGGCGGACGCCCCCAGCCGGCCGGTCGAGCTGGGTGCGGCGCTGGGCAGGATGGTCCGCGAGCTGCGCGCCGCCGGCCCCGAGCAGGCCGCCCGCCGGTTGCGCGAGAGGGCGGGCTTCGACGACCTGGCGGTCAAGAACCTCCTGACCTATCTCGACGACCAGGCGGCCGCGACGGGCGCCGTGCCCGACGACCGGACGATCGTCGTCGAGCGGTTCCGCGACGAGGTCGGCGACTGGCGCGTCTGCATCCACACGCCGTTCGGCGGCCGCGTGCACGCCCCGCTCGCATTCGCGCTCGAGGTCCACCTCCGGGAGAAGCTCGGCGTCGACGCGCGCTCCCTGTGGACCGACGACGGCATCGCGATGCACTTGCCGGAGGTGGAGACGCCGCCCTCGCTGGACGAGCTGATCCTCGACCCGGAGGAGGTGCAGTCGCTGGTCTCGGCCCAGCTGCCCGCGTCGGCGCTTTTCGCGGCTCGGTTCCGAGAGAACGCGGCGCGTTCCCTGCTCCTGCCCAGGCGCCGGCCCGGGCAGCGCACGCCCTTGTGGCAGCAACGCATGCGCAGCGCGGGGCTCCTCCAGGTCGCGGGCCAGTACCCCGACTTTCCGATCCTCGCCGAGACGTGGCGTGAGGTCATGGGGGACCACTTCGACATGCCGGCGCTGTCCTCGCTTTTGCGCGCGATCCGGTCGCGCGAGATCCGTGTCGTCGCGGTGGACACAGAACGCGCGTCGCCTTTCGCCTCGTCGCTGCTGTTCTCGTACGTCGCCGAGTACATGTACGAGGGCGACCAGCCGCTCGCCGAGCGTCGCGCCCAGGCGCTCACGCTCGACCGCGACCTGCTCGCCGAGCTGCTGGGGAGCGAGGACCTGCGTGAGCTCCTCGACCCGGACGCGATCGCGGCCGTCGAGCTCGAGCTGCAGGGACTGTTGCCGGAGAGGTTTCCGCGCGACCTCGACGAGGCGCATGACTTGCTGGTCCGGCTGGGCGACATGTCGGACGGGGAGGCGCTCGCGCGGGGCGTGGACGAGGAGTGGCTGAAGGCCCTGGAGAAAGAGCGTCGCGCCGTGGTCACCCGCATCGCCGGCCAGGCGCGATGGATCGCGGCGGAGGACGCGGGGCGATATCGCGAGGCGCTGGGGGCAAGTCTTCCGGTCGGCCTGCCCGATGTTTTCCTCGACCCTGGCCCTGCTCCCCTCGACTCGCTTCTTCGCCGGTACGCGCGCACGCACGTCCCGTTCGTCACCGCCGACCCGGCCAGGAGATGGCGGCTCCAGGCGGCGGCGGTCGACGAGGCGCTGTCTCGCCTGGCCGCTCGCGGCGACGTGATTGCCGGCGAGTTCCGGAAAGCGGCGGAGGGTCGTGAATACTGCCACCCCGAGGTTCTCCGCACGCTGCGGCGCCGGTCCCTGGCGGCGCTGCGCCGCGAGGTCGAGTCCGTGCCGCAGGAGGCGCTCGCGCGCTTTCTGCCCGCGTGGCACGGCGTCGGCATCCGCGCGCGCGGGGTCGACCGCCTGATGGAGGTCGTTTTCCAGCTCCAGGGTCTCGCCTTGCCGGCCTCGGTGATCGAGCGCGACGTGATCGCGGCCAGGGTCGACGACTACGCGCCGCGCCTGCTCGACGAGCTGGTCTCGATGGGTGAAGTGGTCTGGGTCGGGCGCGGCTCGCTCGGCGCGACAGACGGCCGCGTCGCGCTCTACCTGCGCGGGGACGCGCCGCGCCTGGTCGGCCCGCCGGTCGAACCGCCGCAGTCCGAGCTGCACGACCGCCTCCGCGCGTACCTGGGCGCGCGCGGGGCGAGCTTCTTTCGCGACGTCTACAACGCGTGCGGCGGCGGCGACGAAGAGCTGATGCTCGACGCGCTCTGGGACCTCGTCTGGGCGGGCGAGGTCACGAACGACACCTTCGCGCCCCTGCGCCTGCTCGGGCCGGTCTCCCGCAGGCCGGCGCGCAAGCCGCGGATGCCGCGGCTGGTCCAGCCGCGCGCGACGGGGCGTTGGTCGCTGGTCGGGGACCTGGTCGGAGCCGGCGCCAACCCGACCGAGCGGCTGCACTCCGAGGCGGGCGTGCTGCTGCAGCGACACGGAGCGCTGACGCGCGAAGCCGTGGTCGGCGAGGCGTGGCCTGGCGGCTTCGCCGGGCTGTACCCGGTCCTGCGGGCGATGGAGGAGTCGGGCCGGATCCGCCGCGGCTACTTCGTCGAGGGCCTGGGTGGCTCGCAGTTCGCGCTGCCCGGCGCCGTCGACCGCCTGCGTTCGCTGCGGGAATCGGGCGGCGGCGTGGTCGCCCTGGCGGCGACCGACCCGGCCAACGTCTTTGGCACGATCCTCCCCTGGCCGCAGTCAGACGGAAGGATGAGCCGGGCGGCAGGCGCGTACTGCGTGCTCGACGAGGGTCGCCTCGTGCTGTACCTCGAGCGTGGCGGCCGGTCGCTGGTCACCAACGGCGAGGTGCGCCACGACCACCTGCAGGCCCTGGTCGCGATCTCGACCGGTGCCGGCAAGGTCGAGCTTCAGAAGGTCGACGGCGTTCCGGTTCTGGAATCGCCGCTGAGGGCGGCACTCCGCGAGGCGGGCTTCTCGGCCACCCACCGCAGTCTCGTCGCGTACGGTGCGAGAACCTAGGCAATAGGAGGCATGCCATGTTGAAGATCAGGAGAGTCGGCACCGCGATCCCCGCCCAGGACGTCAGGAGGGCCCGGCAGTTCTACGAGCAGAAGCTCGGGCTGAAGCCGACGCAGGAGACGCCTGACGGCGGGGCGATGTATGTGATCGGTGAAACCGGGTTCTTTGTCTTCCCGAGCATGGGCAAAGCTTCGGGCGACCACACGCAGATGGCTGTCGATGTCGAGGACGTCGAGGAAGCAGCTCGCGAGCTGAAGAAGAGCGGAGTCAAGCTCGAGGAGTACGACACTCCCGACTTCAAGACTCGGGACGGCATCGCCGAGCTCCCCGACGGAAGCAAAGGAGCCTGGTTCAAGGACACCGAGGGCAACCTGATCGCGCTCGGCACGATGGCTCCCGTAGGAGCTCGCAGCAGCTGACGGTGCCGCCGGTAGGATTAGGGCTCCGTCGGGGAGTAGCGTAGCCCGGAAGCGCACCTGGCTGGGGGCCAGGGGGTCGCGGGTTCAAATCCCGCCTCCCCGACCAGATTTCGAATTCCGTGTCGCCCGGGCCCTATCCCGCATCGAGCTACGCGATATAGCTTCTGCGCAGCACACGCGTTCATTGGGTCGAAATTTGGGCGGCGGTCACGTGCCCCTCAAATTTCGAATCGGCGGTCTATCTATTCGGGCGCGGCGAAATGCCCGGTGACGTGCACGGATCCGGAGGTCTACCAGCCTTCGCGAATCACCGCCACGCCGCGAGGACCGAGGTGAAGGAGACCAGGGTGAACGGAGCTGCCGTCCACGAGGTTGACGCCCGCCTCTTTCACCGGAAGGTCGACGCCGAGGTCGCGGTGGTTCAGC
>DATEGB010000055.1:0-8916 GCA_035280365.1 Candidatus Dormiibacterota bacterium
AGTTCCCGAGCCAGATGGCGACGCAGTCGCATCACGCGTTCACGGCGCAATACACCCAGGCGACGGTGATCGCGGCCGCGGAAACCGGGTCGACCGATCTGCTGATTGGCGAGGAGGCCGAGGAGCTGCTGGCGCGGCAGCAGCAAAACCCCAACTAGCGGAGTAGAGCCGCTACCAGGATCGCCGCCGTCGCGGCCAGCGCGACCAGTCCGCCGATCACGCTCAGGCAGCCCATCGACTTCTTGGCCACCTGCTTCACGGGCGGCGTGGGGTTGTAGACGACGTGCGGCGGTATGACCGAGCCCGCATGGGCAAGGCCCAGGCCCATCGGCGTCACGGGGATCGGTGTCGCCGGCGTCGCCGTCGGCACCATCCGCGCGAGGTCGGCGCCCGGCTCCAGGCTGCGCTGCCAGCCGGGGCACATCCGGTCGGCGACGCGGGACATCGCCTCGTCGAACTCGTGCCCGCTCTGGTAGCGGTCCTCCGGCCGTTTCGCCAGCGCCTTGAGGATGACCTGCTCGAGCTCGGGGTTGAGCCCGGGGCGGAACACCGAAGGCGGCTTTGGCGGCGCCTGGACGTGCTTGGCCATGAGGGTGAAGGGGCCGTCGGCCTCGGTCGCGGTGAACGGCGGCTGGCCCGCGACCAGCTCGTAGAACATGATGCCCGCCGAGTAGAGGTCGCTGCGGCCGTCGACCTTGCTCGACGCCACCTGCTCGGGCGACATGTACTGCGGCGTGCCGACGGTGGTGCCGGTCTTGGTCGCGGTGCCGCCCACTCCGGAGTCGTCGGTCAGGCGCGCGATGCCGAAGTCCGCGACCTTGACCATGCCCTCGTCGGCGATGAGCACGTTCTCGGGCTTCATGTCCCGGTGCACGATGTGCTGCCGGTGGGCGTAGTCGAGCGCCTGCAGCACGCCGTGCATGACCGCGAAGACCTGCGGCGGCGGGATCTGCGCCTGGTTCATCCAGTCGCGCAGCGAGCGCCCGCGGATGAACTCCATGACCAGGTAGTTGACGTTGCCCTGGAGTTCCATGTCGTGGACCTGGACGAGGTTCGGATGGCTCGTCCGGGCCATGACCTGCGCCTCCTGGAGGAAGCGCTTCAGGGCCACCGGGTCGGCCGACTGGATCAGCTCCTTGATCGCGACCTCGCGGCCCAGGCCGGGCTGCTCGGCCAGGAAGACGGCGCCCATGCCACCGCGGCCCAACTCGCCCTTGACGCGGTACTTGCCGATGTAGCGCTCGCCCGCCACGTGCGGAGGCGTGGTTATGGAGGCGACCGGTGGCGGCGGTGCTGCCGGCGGCGGCACGGGGATCAGGCGCATGGTCGCGTCGTAGTCGCCGGCGTAAGGCGCAGGCTCGGCGGGCGGGCTGGGATGTTGCGGCTCCGGCTCTTGTTCCTCGTCTCCGGCGGGGCGCGGCGCCCAGCGCGGAACAGGCGGCCTAAAGCCCTCCCCCGGTGGTTGACCCCCTTCGGTCATCTCTCGGGCCGAGCCTACCAGAGTCAGGTTGAAGTCCAGTGTATGTTGCGATGTCGCGCGCGCTATGGCGTTTTGCGGGCAATCCGTCGATAATCTGGCCCGCACCAGCCAGCCAACAGGAGGAGATTTATCGATGGCCCAGACGCCCCCGCCGCCCCCGAGCGAGCCGGCTCCCGCGGGCGGAACGCCGACCACCGCAGGCTCGAATAAGAAGACGTACTCGACCCTTGCCTACATCCTCGGTTGGATCACCGGAATCATCTTTCTGTTCGTCGGTAAGGACGATCCTGACGTGAAGTGGAACGCCGCCAACTCGGTGGTCGTGTTTGGCGGGCTGTCCGTGATCAACATCGTGCTGAGCTTGATCCCGGGCGTTAGGCTCATCACCCCACTCGTCGGCCTCATCGGATTGGTCTACTGGATCATCTTCCTGGTCAAGAACCTACAGGGCCAGGGCGAGAAGCAGCCCGCGCCGCTCATCTCGGGCTTCATCAACCAGTACGTCGACCAGCTCGCGAACGCGGTCAAGTAAGAGGAAGCGACGCTCAAAGGGCCCTGCCCGGTTTGGGGCGGGGCCTTTTCTCATTCCCCTTCGTCCGCGGACAGCTGTTCCAGCGCCTTCTCGATGCCTGCCCGCAGAGCGTCCCGCTCCTCGCGCAGCTGCGTCGCCTCGGCCCGCGTCGTCGCCAGCTGGTAGCGCAGGCGCTCGATCTCGTCGTGCAGCTCACGCACGCGCTGGTCCGAAGCTCCCCCGCCACCGCCGGCCCCGCCCACCTGCGCGTCGGCCAGCTCCAGCTTCAGCCGCTCGACCGCGACCTTCAGCTGGCGCCGCTCGGTCAGCAGCTCCTGGACGAGGTTGTCAGACGGCCTGGTCTGCTCTTTCGACATAGCGGCAGAGCCCGGGCTGGAACTCGCGCAGGCGAAGGTGCTCCATCTCGCCGCGCAGGAAACGCGCCTTGACCTCGAGGCTGCGGATGCCCTTCACGTCCTCATAGGGAAAGCGGTAGAGCTTGCCCGAGTCGACGAGAAGGCAGACCGCCAGCTTCTCTCCGTCCTTCTCGATGACGTGCTTGTAGCACGGCACCGTCCGCCGCGCGACCTCCATCTTGGTGAAGCCGCCGACCCTGCCGCGAAGGACGTCGATTGGACCACGCACGTCTCGCTGAATGCTAATTGAGCAGGCGCAGCTGTTCGGGCTCCGGAGGTGGTTTCAGGATGACGCGCCGGCGGTCCGACACTCCGTGCCGTGAGCGCAGGCGCGCGACCTCGTGCATCGTCTTCTCGCCGAAGGACGGCGGCAGGTAGGCGCGGTCGCGATACGCGTGCCCGTATCGCGGCAGCAGCTCTGGCCAGTGGGTGGCGAGCACGCCGAGGAAGTGCTCCCGCGTGCCGTCTTTGAGGTGCAGCATGGCCGCCCACAGCCCGGTGGCCCCAGCGGCGCGCGCAGCCTTCACTACCGCCTCCAGCTGCTCAGGCCGGTCGGAGAGGCCGGGAAGGATCGGCGCCATGCCCACGCCCACGTCGATGCCGGCGTCCACCAGCTTCTCGATCGCCCGCAGCCGCTGGCGCGGGTGCGCGGTCCCGGGCTCGGTCTTGCGCCAGACGTCGTCGTCGAGCGTCGGGATGCTGAAGGTGATGTGCAGCTCGGCGCGTCTCGCCAGGTCGGTCAGCACGTCGATGTCGCGGACGATCATCGGCCCGCGCGTGATCATCGCCGAGGGGTTGGCAAAGTCGCGCAGCACCTGCAGGCACTGCCGGGTCAGGCGGAAACGTCCCTCCGCGGGCTGGTAAGGGTCCGTCGCCGCGCCAATGACGACCGTCTCCTTCTTCCATGAGCGACGCCCGAGTTCGGCCCTGAGAACTGAGGCGACGTTGATCTTGACCCGCACCGTGCGGCCGTAGCGGTCGTCCGACGGCCGGTCCGCGCGCAGCTCGAAGGCGCGGACATAGCAGAAGGCGCAGCGGTGCTCGCATCCCGTGTAGGGGTTGAGCGACCAGGAGAAGCCCATGTTCTTGACCGGGTTCAGCGCCGATTTGCACTGGACCTCCAGGTAGTCGACGTCGGCGAGACGTGGTTCGACCGCGGCCATCCACACATGGTAGAACAAATGTTCGCTCTAGACCAGCTTGATGTCGGAGCCTGGCGCCTCGCCGATCGGGCGACCCTTCCGCAGCCGCCGGCCCGGCCGGACCAGCGACGACGGGCAGAAGTCGTTCAGCACGCACTCTTCGCAGCGCGGGCGGCGCGCGTCGCACACCCGCCGGCCATGGAGGATCAGCCGCAGCGAAAGGGCCGTCCAGTCCTCCTTCGGCACCATCGAGCAGACCTGGTACTCGATCTTCACCGCGTCGCGCGTCCGCACAAGCCCGAGCCGGTTGCTCAGGCGCGTGACATGGGTGTCGACCGCGAATCCCGGCTCGTCGAAGCCCGCGCCGAGGATGACGTTCGCGGTCTTGCGCCCGATGCCCGGGATCTGGACCATGTCCTCCATCGTCTTCGGCACCTCGCCGCCGAACAACTCGACCAGCGCTCGTCCGGCCGCGATGATGCGCTGCGTCTTGAGCCGGAAGAATCCGGTGGGCTTGATGAGCTTCTCGACCTCCGCGGGGTCGGCGGCCGCGAGGTCGTGGGCGGTCGGATAGCGCCGAAACAGCTCCGGCGTGACGATGTTGACCGAGCGGTCCGTCGTCTGCGCGGAAAGGATCGTCGCGATCAGCAGCTGAAACGGATTCGCGTGGGTGAGCTCCGTCTCTGCCGGGTAGAGATTTCGCAGCCGTTCGACGGTCAGCAGCGCGCGCTTGCGCGCGCCGCGCGGTGGCCTGGGGACGTTCCAGTTCCTCGGCTTCGGAGCTGTCTTAGGAGCCAAGCAGCCGGCGCGCCACCGCCGCGACCTGCGTCCCGTCCGCGCGTCCTTGCAGTCGCGCCGAGGCCGCCTTCATCACGGCGCCGAAACCCTTCGGCCCCTCGGGCTTGACCTCGGCGATCACCGCGCGCACCTCGGCCTCGATCTCCTGCTCGCTCATCTGCGCCGGTAGGAACGAGCGCAGGACTTTCATCTCGGCCTCCTCGCGGCGCGCAGAGTCCTCGCGACCCGCCCTGCGGTAGAGGTCGATGGCCTCCTCGCGCCGCTTGACCTCTTTGCGCGCGATGCGGACGACCATGTCGTCGTCGATCGTGCCGCTCGAGCCTACCTCCTTGGTCGCGCGCACGAGCTCGCTTTTCAAGAGTGAGAGCGTCCCGAGCGCGACATCGTCGCGCCGCACCCGGGCATTCACCATCTCGGTCTGAACGCGGTCATAAAGGCCCACTTGGGCGATTGTAAACACGGCCCGATCACCGATAATCGGACGCCTATGCCGTACCTCCTGGCGGGGCCGTTCGTCGCGCTGGTCGGCATCCTCGCCGTGTTCTTCGTGCTGCGCAGGAAGTCCGTCGAGAAGCGCTCGATGTACTCGGCCCGGCGCTCGCAGATCGAACACAAGGTGCGCGCCGCGCGCCAGCGCACGCTGACGCCGCGAGGCCATGCGAAGCCGGCCGAGCAGACGATCCCGGCCGCGGAAGCCTCGCCATTTGCTACGACCCAGGCGGGACAGCCCATGGCCATCTACGACACGTCGGCCTACCAGGCTCCGCCCGCCGCGCCGCCGGGCCAGTCACCGTTTCAGCAACCCTCGCCCTTCCAGCAGCCCGAGCAGGCGCCGAGCCCCGCGCCGTGGGACGTGCCCCCGGCCGCACCCGCTCCGGCGCCCGCTCCTTCGTTCGACTACCCCCCGGCTGCCCCACCCGAACCTGCCTACGCTCCGCCAGAGTCGGAGCCGGCCTACACGCCGCCGGCGCCAAGCGAACCCGTGTGGACCCCGGCGCCAGAGCCCGCGCCGCCGGCCGAGCGCCTCGAGCCTGCTGCGCAGCAGACCGCGTCGGCGACCGCGGCCGGCTCGTGGTCGATCGTCAGCAGCGAGAAAGAGTCGGCCGCGACCGTCGCCCCAGACGGCAAGAAGAAGAAGAAGAAGGACAAGGGCGGCGCGCCGAGCTCATCGTGGGAGCTCGCGTCGGGTGACGCGCCTGGGGCGGAGGCGGACGAGCCGGAGGTCAGACGCTCCAACGCGACCCTGATGGCGATAGCTCAGTACGCGGTGCTCGTGGTCGGCCTCGTGATGGTGCTGATCGGAGTCATCGTCATGGTCGCCAACTCGCACGTCACCTAGCTGAGCGGACAGCCGCGGCAAGCGCGCGGCCGCCGTCGCGCATGATCGTGTCGCACACCACAACCCGATAGCCGAGCTCTTCCACTGCCCCGGTCAGCGCGCGGTCGCGCTCGTCGAGGACGAATACCGCGGCCAGGTCGCGATACATGCGCGCAACCTCGACTGGACTCGGGTCATGCCCAAGCGCGCGCATCATCTCCACCGTCGGACCTTTCAGAGCAACGCCACCGACGATCGGCGTCACTGCGACGGTCCGCTCGCGCTCCAGGTGCTCACGCACCAACGCGAGGATGGGGCCGATGGATATGAGCGGGTTCGACGGGCCGATGACGACAAGGTCGGCTTCTCGCAACGCCGCCAGCACCTCGGCGCTCGGCCGCGTGGTGTCGAGGCCCGCAAACGCGACGCCACGCAGTCGCGGCGCGAGACGCTCGCGCACGTAGTACTCCTGGAAGGAGAACTCGCCGGCGTCCGTGGTGAAGCGCGTCCTGACGGCTCCGTCGGTCATGGGCAGCACATGCGCGGTGACGCCGAACCGCCGGCACAGCTCGCGCGTTGCCTCGGTCAGGGTGCACCCCCGCGACAGCAGCCCGCCGCGCACGAGGTGAGTGGCGATGTCCCTGTCGCCGATGCGGAACCAGGCCTCCTCGCCGATGCGCGCCATCGCGTCGAGGACGTGGAACGTGTCGTCCCTGACGCCATAGCCCGACTCTTCGTTGAAAACGCCGGCCAGCCGGTAGATCACCGCGTCGACGTCAGGGCAGACGAGCAGGCCCCAGAACTCGTCGTCGTCGGCGGTGTTGGCGATCACCGTCAGGTCGTCGCCGGGCGCCATGGCCAGCAAGCCCGCGGCCAGCGCGGCGCCGCCCGTGCCGCCGGCGAGGACGACGGTCTTCAGCGGAAGAGGTCCTCCGCCGCGGGTCGCACCAGGTCGCGGCCGGCTCCGTCGCCTTTCAGGTCGAGGCCGCGCACGATGACCGCCGGCGTGCGACTGGTCTTGCCCATGACAAGGCCCGCGGCCGCGGCGACCTCGTCGGCGACGGCGAGCACCGTGGCGTGGAGCCGCTTGCCGGCGTCGTCCTCCTGGCCGCGGAGGTCGAGCACGGCCCGCACGCCCGCGACGCCGAGCGCCACGTTGACGATGCCCAGCCGCCAGGGCCGCCCGAAGGTGTCCGAGATGATCACGCCGACGTCGACTTCCGTGAGCTCGCGCAGTCGCTGTCGTAACCCGCGCGCGCTCGCGTCGGGGTCGAGCGGCAGCAAGGTGACGCTCTCGTCGCCGGGGACGTTGGAGTGGTCGACGCCCGCGTTGGCGGCGACGAAGCCATGCCTCGTCTCGGTGATCAGCGCGCGCTCGTCGCGAAGCACCCTGACGCTCTGGTCGAGCACGACCTGCACCATGCGCGGGTCCGGTGCGGCGACCAGGCGGGGCGCGATCTCTTTCGCCGCCTGACCGGCCTTGACGCCGCCCAGGTCAACGACCCTGCCCTCGGACTTGGAGACGATCTTCTGGGCGACGACGAGCACGTCACCTGGCCGGAACTTCGCGCGGCGGCTGATCAGGTCCGCCAGGTCGTCGCCGGGCCCCACCTCGGGCAGGCCCTCGACGGGGATGAGGTCGACCCGGCTCAAACCGCGCGGCTGACGCGGGCGAGGTCGGCGGGCTCGTCGATGTCGAGGGCGAGCGCATCGGAGTCGAAGACCACGAACTTCACCCCGTGCTTCTCCGCGTCGGCGCGAAACTGGGCCAGCGACTCGTCGCCGAAGTGCAGGCCGATGGCGCCCGGGGGCCTCAGGTAAAGAGCGTTGGTGCCGCCGCGGCCGATTGCGGGCGCGGCCACCGCGAGCGGCGAGGCGAAGCGCGTGGCCGCCTGCAGCATCTCGCGCACGGCTTCCTCGGTCACGAGCGGAAGGTCGCTCGAAAGGAGGAGCACGGCGCCGGCGCCCTGGGCGACGGCACGGTCGATCCCGCGGCGGGCGGCCACATTCTGGCCTTCCTCGCGTGGCTCCAGCAGGACCTCAGCGCCCCACGTCCCCGCGAGCTCGGCCACTTCCTCGCCGCCCGCCACGACGAGCACGTGGTCACCCGCGGCGGCCGCGGCAACGGCTAGCCGCGCGTTCCGGCGTGCGAGGGCGCGGCGTGACTTCGCGCCCAGCGCCGGCCGCAGGCGCTGCTTGGCGGAATCGAAGTCCTTGATGAGGACGACCACCCACGTCTTCATCCCCATCGCTCGCGAACCCTGGGCAGGATCTGCGACCCGTATAGCTCCAGGAAGCGGCCCTGCGCGTCGGTAGGCGAATGGAAGACCAGGTGCGTGAACCCGAGCTCGAGGTAGGGGCGCAGCTGCTCGACGTGCTCCTCCGCGTTGTCGGAGACGAGCCAGCGGCGGTGGGCTACGTCCGCGACGGTCCTGGCGAGGCGCTCCATCTCGCGCGGGTCGTCGACGCCGGCCTTCTGTTCCGCGGGCAGCGAGAGCGCGGCCCAGATCTTGGTGTCTTCCATCGCGCGCTTGCGGTCGGTGTCGAAAGACACCTTGACCTCGATCATCTTGTCCATGTCGTTCGCGTCGCGGCCTGATTCCTTCGCGCCATCGCTGAACGACGGGAGCAACTGCTCCGAGTACAGCTCCATTCCTTTTCCCGACGTGCAGATGAGGCCGTCGCCGGCGCGGCCGGCGTACTTCGCGACCTGCGGGCCACCGGCGCCGACGTAAAGCGGGACCGGCGTTTCCGGCCGGTCGTAGATGGTCGCGTTGCACGTGTGGTAGTAGTCGCCGTCGAACGTCACCGACTGCTCGCTCCAGAGCTGCCTGATGAGGCGGACGGCCTCGCGCAGGCGGGCGAATCGCTCTCGGTTGTCTGGCCACGGTATGCCGAGCGCGCCTTCGTTGAGGTGCTCACCGGTTCCGACGCCGAGGACCATCCGCTCGGGGAAGAGCTGGCCTAGCGTGCCGAAAGCCTGGGAGACGATCGCGGGATGGTAGCGAAACGTCGGCGTGTTGACCGAGGTCCCAAGGAGCACCCGATTCGTGCGCTCGCCGACCGCGGCGAGCCACGAGAACGCGAACGGCGCGTGGCCGTCGGAGTGGCGCCACGGCTGGAAGTGGTCGCTGACGAAGACCGAGTCGAAGCCGTGCTTCTCGGCGGCGACCGCGAAGTCGAGGAGCTCGCGGGCCGAGAACTGCTCGGCGGACGCCTTGTAGCCCAGGCGGAACGGCGGCTTCATGACC
>DATEGB010000056.1:0-9245 GCA_035280365.1 Candidatus Dormiibacterota bacterium
GGCGCCTGGGCGGCCATCGCCTCCGCGGCCAGGCGGCGAACGTCGCGGTCACCACTGGCGAGTCCGTCGGCGAGCGCCTCGGCGTACGCCTGCCGCCAGTCGGCGCCGGGAGCCCAGCGGAGCGCCTGGCGCAGCGCCTCGCGCCGGACCTCGACGTCCCGGTCGCGGAGGCACGCGAGAATCGGTTCCTCGCACTCCGCGACCTCGCCCTTCATGCGCGCGAAGCTGCGCAGACTCTCGAGCCGGACTTTGGGGTCGCCGTCACCCAGCGACCGTACGACCGTGGGCGCGTCGGCGACGAACGCGGCCGCCCACGCCGCGGCTGCCCGCTCGTGCGGCTCGTCCGACTCGTCGAGCGCGCGCAGCACCGGCTCGGCGCCGTCCCATCGCTCGCCGCGCATGACGCCGGCGACCGCCGCCGCCGCCCTCACCCATCCGTCGGGGTCTTCCCGCGCGCCCTCGAGGTCGGCCAGGCGGATGCGGTCGGGAGGCGCCATCTGGAAGGCAAGACGGCGCAGCACCGCGTCGTCCGATGCGAGGAGTTCGGCCAGCATCGCGGCGAATGCTTCCGGCGCCTGCCTGGCCAGAGCCGCTGCCGCGAACTCTCGCGTGCGGTCGTCGGTGCCGCGCATGAACCCCTGGAGCTCGGCGACCTGGTCTGGCGTCGGGCGGCCGACCGCCTGCTGGAAGTCGGCGAGGCTCAGCGCGTGGGCACGGAGGCGGGCGTAGATCGCGTCGACGTAGTGCCCGCGCACGTTCCAGGCGGAGGCGATGAACAGCCCGGCGAGCGCGATGCCGGTGATGGCCAGGGCCTCGACGTCGGCGCCGAGCGACGACTGCAGGACGAGCAGTCCCGCGCCGCTCAACAGCGCGGCGCCAGGCAGCACTGCGTAGTCGAGCAGCAAGAGCAGCCTCGGCACAACCTGCGCCGGCAGCGCGCCACCGAGCACGTTCTGCGCGGGGTCGTCGAGCCCGGTCTGCAGCCCGTTCCGCACGATGAAGAGGAAGAGCGCGGTCGCGAGCACCGGGTTGATGGCCACCGCGGCGAAGCCGACAAGGGTGAACAGCGGGAGCGCGAGGATCGCGTTCTTGACGCCAAGGCGGTTCAGCACCCACGGTGCGACGAAGAGGCTGACCACCAGCTGCACCACGTAGCTGACGAGCCAGGCGTTGCCGATCAGGATCGTCAGCTCCTGGAGATTGTTGTGCGTCGCCGCGACGAACAGAACCGCGACGAGGTAGTCGCCGACGCGGCTCGCGACCTGCATGACGAGCGCGAGGAGGACCAGGGCGAGGACGAGCCGGCTGCCGGTGAGATGCTCGACCGCGCGGATGAGGACTGCGATGACCCCATGCCGCTTCCGCTCGTCCTCGTGCTCGACGAGGAGCTGGTCGGCGTCTTCGACGAAAGCAGGGCGGAATAGGGTGCGCTCGAGGCCCACGGACATCACGGCCGCGGCCAGCGACCCAAACGCCCAGACGAAGATCAGCGGCTCGGTGGCGAACACCGCGACCACGGTCGTGGTGACGCCCGACAGGATGTAGCCCACGCTCGAGCCGGCGGCGATGACGGGGAAGATGCGCTTGCCCTCGAGGACGTTGAAGTGCTGGGTGACGAAGGCCCAGAAGTTGAGCATCACGAGCTCGAAAGCGACCGAGTAAACGACGTAGGCGCTGAAGGCGACGGTCGAGTCCTCGCGGACGGTGTAGGCGATGAAGACCGCGATCGCGGCGACCACGTTGGCCCCCAGCACAATGCGGAACGCCCCACCCAGTCCGAATCGGCGCGTGAGCACGCCCTGCAGCGTGGCCATCGGCCAGACGGTCAGCGCCAGGACGATGAAGAACAGCGGGTAGGCGTGTGGGCCGGAGCGGTTGAGGAAGATGGACTGGGAGGCGCTGAAGGCCGTGTACATCGCCCAGCCGAGGACGATGGCGAAGCCCGCGACCTGCAGAGTGCGCCGCAGCTCCGTGCGGCGGACGCGGAGGATCCGGGCGAGCAGCGGGGAGACGGCTTCCCGCTGATACCGTATGGAGCTAGGTCTGCTGGACGCTGGCGATCCTCTGCAGCGCGGCGATCCGCTCGGCGATCGGCGGGTGGGTGTCGAAGAGCCGGCTGAAGAAGCTGCCGTGGTGCTCCTCGGGGTTGTCGATCATCATCGCGGCGACCGCGTGGTTGAAGCGTGCGGGCGGCTTGTCGTTCGCGGCGATCTTCTGCAGCGCGGAGATAAGGCCGGTAGGGTTGCGCGTGAGCTCCACCCCGCTTACGTCCGCCAGCGACTCCCGCTGTCGCGAGAGCGCGAGCTGCATGAGCGGGCCGACTACGACCGCGATCAGCGTGAAGATGGCGCCGATCGCGAACACGACCAGAGCCACCTGAGCGCTGTTCCGTCCGCTGAACCGCATGCGGCCGACGCTTTGCCAGAAGACGCTCGAGATCAGGGCCGCCATGCCGATCATCGTCGTCACGACGAGCAGCAGCCTGACGTCGAAGTTCTTGATGTGGCTCATCTCGTGGGCGAGCACGCCCTCCAGCTCCTCGCGGTCCATCATCTGCAGCAGGCCTGTCGTGACCGTGACCGCCGCGTGGTTCGGGTCGCGCCCGGTGGCGAATGCGTTCGGGCTCGGGTCATTGATCACGTAAACCTTGGGCAGCGGCAGGCCGTCGCCGATCGCCAGCGCCTGGACGATGTTGTAGAGCTGCTGGTACGGGTGCGGGTCCGCCTCCTGCGCGCCCATGGCCGCGAGCACGGTCGCCGAGCCGAAGTAGTAGGCGTAGAGCGCCGCGCCGACGCCGAGCACACCCAGGACGATCGCACCAGTGACCGCGCCGCCGCCCTGCCCTGACGCGAGCGCACCGATGATCAGGCCTGCTCCCAGCCACACCGCCAGGAAGCCGACGATGACGATCACGCTGTTGCGTTTGTTGCGCGAGATCTGGTGATACATGTGTCTAGCTCACGTCGCCGGCCGGCGCCCTCCCCGCAGGGTGCTGCCCACGCGCGAGGCGACGTACCGGCCCCAGATCTGCGCCCAGACCAGGCCGTTGCCGAACGCGGAGGAGTCCTCGGAGTGGTGCTTGAAGTGGTAGGTCCACATCGCGCGGTGCCGCTCGTACGCGACCTGGCGCTCGCGGTCGGCGCTCAGCGGTCTCACGTTGTGGGTCGCGGTCGCGGAGGGCAGGTAGAAGATCTTCCATCCGCCGAGCTTCAGCCGGTAGCACAGGTCGAGATCCTCACCGAACATGAAGTAGCGCGGGTCGAAGAAGCCGACGCGGTCGAGGGCCGAACGGCGCAGCATCAGGCACGCCCCGGTCCCGGCGTCCATCTCGTGTACGTCGGTCTCGGGCACGTGGCCCATGTTGTGGCGGCCGAAGCGCGGGCTCTTTGGGAAGAGCCTGCTCAACCCGACCGTCTGATAGAACAGCGTGCTCGGCACGGGGAAGGCGCGGCGGGCGTCGGGGTCGAGGCGGCCGCCCGGTAGGAGAAGGCGAGGGCCGACGGCGCCCGCGTCGGGCCGCGTGAGCAGCAGGTCGGCCAGGCGCCCGACGCACTGCGGGTCGAGGGTCACGTCCGGGCTGACGAGGAGGACGAAGCGGCCCTGGCACCGCTCGAGGCCGATGTTGGCCGCCCGCCCGTAGCCGCGGTTTTTGGACTCGACGAGCACCGTCGCCTGCGGAAAGTCGTCGGTCACCGCCGCCGCCGAGCCGTCCGACGAATCGTTGTCGACGATCACCGCCTCGACCGGCACGTCGGCGCTGGCGAAGAGCGCCTTCAGGCAGCGAAGCAGCTCGTCTTTCGAGTTGCGGCTGACGATGAGGGCGGAGACGAGGGGCTTTCCAGGATCGGGCATCGGCAAGGAATTATCCCGTTAGAATCCTCGGGACGTGCAGCGACTGGGACCAGCCGGGCGACTGGCCCCGCTTCTGCAGAACCGCCTCGTCAGGCAGAACCTCATCCTCTTCTTCGGCGGTCTCGTCGCGGGCGTCGGCGGCTTCGTCTACCACGCCATCGCCGGCCGCGTCCTGGGTCCGGCGACATACGGCCAGGTCGCCTTCCTGATCGCGGTCTACGCCGTCGGCACCGGCCCGGCGCTGATCATCGTCGTCGTCCTGGCCCGCTACACCGCGATGCTCGCGGCGCGCGGCGACGCCGGCGTGCGCTCGCTGACGGCGCGCACGGTGCGGCTGGTCGCCATCCCGTGCCTCGTCTTCATCCTGCTCACGACGCTCTTCGCCCGGCCAATCGCGGCGTACGCCCACGTCGGCTCGACCATACCGATCCTCATCCTCGGCTTCTCGATCGCCCTCATCTGGCAGGTCGCGATCCCGCGCGGCATTCTCCAGGGTCTGCAGCGTTTCACCGCTCTGTCGCTCAACCTCTCCCTCGAGCTCGTCGTCCGCACGCTCGTGGTCTTCTGGCTGCTGAAGGCCGGCTACGCAGTGTCCGGCGCGATGGCCGCCGTGTTCGCCGGGCTTGGGTTCGTGTTCTGCCTCGGTCTCTTCTCCTTGCGCGACCACTTCCGCGGCGTCGGCAGGCGCGTCCACCTGCGCGTGATGGCGAACTTCTCGCTGACCGCCGCGGCGGGGATCATCGGCGTGCTGATCCTCTACAACCAGGACGTCATCCTCGCCAAGCACTACCTGAGCGACCACGACGCGGGCATCTACGGCGGCCTGAACAAGATCGGCACGATCCTCTATTTCCTGACCCTCAGCGTCAGCCAGGTGCTGTTTCCGCGGGTGGTCGAGGCGGTGGCCAAAGAGCAGCACCCGGGCCGCATCCTTCTCTCCTCGGCCGCGATCCTGGCCGGGCTGGGCGCGTGCGCTCTGGCCGTCTTCGCGGTGGTGCCGGGCCTGGTCGTGGCGGTGCTGTTCGGGCCGAGCTTCCACGATGCCATCCCGCTCGTGTTCCCGGTCGGCGTCATCGGGCTGGCGCTCGCGCTCAACAACCTTCTCGTCCAGTTCTTCATGGCGGTCCACGACCGGCTGTTCATGCCGATCCTCGGTCTCGGTGTGGTCGCCGAAGCCGGCCTGATCCTGGTGTTCCACAACACCGTCGGCCAGGTCGTCCTGGACGTGCTGGTGGCGCTGGTGGGGCTCCTGGTCCTGCTCTCGGTCCGGTGCTACGTCCTGCTGCCGACGCTGCGCGCCGAGTCGGTCGCCGAGCCGGAACCGGCCCTGGAAAACACTTAAGTCCCGCCGGCCACGACGACCGCGGGACTTAAGAAATGCTCGGCAACGACCTACTCTCCCGCCGGGTTACCCCGGCAGTACCATCGGCGCTGGAGGGCTTAACTTCCGTGTTCGGAAAGGGAACGGGTGTTTCCCCTCCGCCATGGTCACCGAACGCCCGAGATTATACGGGGCTAGCGGGTGCGCCTTGCGCTTACCGTGTGCGGCGACGCCGGGCGCGGAGGCTCTTGATCTTGCGGGCCTCCGCCGGGGGGACGTAGTGCGAACGGCGTCGCATCTCGCGGACCAGACCCTGCTCCTGGACCTTGCGGCGAAACTCGCGCAGCGCCTGCTCGAACTCCTCCGGGTCCTTGACGACTATTCGCACAACCCGACAAGGATACAGGTCATTCGAACTCGCCCGCTGCCTTAACGGCTATTCGAGCACGTCGGGCCGCACCGTGCGCGCCACCGCGATGGCCGCGAAGATCGCGGCGTAAGCGCCGACCACTACCAGTGCGTGCGTCGCGTCGACGGGGGCGAGCGGCGCCGCGAACGCCGGCCGCGTGTGGTGTCCTGGCTCGAGGAGCGTGAGCAGAACGTTGAGGTTGGCGCCGAGCTGGTACTGGCTGATCGCCATCCAGGGCTGGTCGTGTCCCGTCGTGCGGATGGCGAGGATCTCCAGGATGTTGAGGAAGTTGTCGACCGGATAGAAGGTAAGCGCGGCCGCGATGGCGAAGGCGAGCGAGCGACCGACGGCCGCGACGGCCGCGACGAGCAGCAGCGCGACGCCCATGCTGATGCCCTGGACGATCGCCCACCGCCCGAGGTCGGCCCAGAACTCCTGCGAGATCTTCTGCAGCGCATCGAGGTTGCCGCTGAGGACACTGATCATCACCGCGAGAATCGCCGCGACGACCAGCACGTAGCCCACGAAGAGCGCCACGCCCACCACGGCGAGGGTGAAGAGCTTCGCCACGAGAAGACTCAATCGCCCCACGCCGCGCGCGTAGACGACCCGGATCGTGCCGCCCGAGTACTCCATTCCCAGCAGCCGGGCGCCGAAGATCAAGAGAACGATCCCCGACCCGATCGGGAACAGGATGCCGAAAACCTGGAGCTGGCTGTAGGCCCACTGCGTCGGGTCGGCAAGGAGAGTCGGCTTCAGGTTCGAGGCGCCGGAGATGGCGAGCACGACGACGCCGAGCAGCAGCACACCGCCGCCCAGCACGAGCCAGAAGCTCAGCTGGCGCGAGAGCTTCAGCGCCTCGCCGCGCACCATCCCTGGAAACCTGGGTCGCACGGTGGCGACGTTCAATTGCCCGTGTCCCCTTCGGTGAGGCTGAGGAAGATGTCCTCGAGGTCGCGATGCTTGGGGCTCACCGCGTCGGGCTCATGGCCGTGCGCGACCAGGAACTTGATGAGCTCGCGCCCGCGCCCATCTGGCGCGGTCGTGATGACGAGCCCGTCCTCGGCGCGCGCGTCCCTCGCCCACGGTTGGAGGCGCAGGGCGGCCGCCAGCTCGCGCGGCGTGTCGACCTTCACCTCGTACTCGCCAGGCGCCTGGATGAGCTCCGCCACCGGCGCGACCCGCACCAGGCGCCCGTGGTTGATGATCGCGACGCGCGTGCAGATCTGCTGCACCTCGCTGAGGACATGACTGGAGATGAAGACGGTCTTGCCCGACGCGGCGAGCTCGCGGAGCAGGTCGCGCATCTCCACTATGCCCGCGGGGTCGAGCCCGTTGGCGGGCTCGTCGAGGATCAACAAGTCGGGGTCGTGGAGCAGCGCGATGGCGAGGCCGAGACGCTGCTTCATGCCCATGGAGTAGGTCCTGACCCTGTCGCGCTCGCGTCCCTTGAGCGAGACGATGTCGAGGACCTCGTCGATGCGCTTCTTCGACACGCCGCCCAGGAGGTCGCCGACGACCCGCAGGTTGTCACGTCCCGAGAGGTAGCCGTACAGCGCCGGCGATTCGACGAGCGCGCCGACCCGCGGCAGGATCTGGGCGCGGTGGGCCCGGACGTCGCGGCCGAGGACCTCGACCGACCCGCCGGTCGGCGCGACCAGGCCGAGCGCCATGCGGATGGTCGTCGTCTTGCCTGCTCCGTTCGGGCCGAGAAAGCCGAAGAGCTCGGCGCTTCCGACCTCGAGCTCGAGGCGGTCCACCGCGAGTCGCTTGCCGTAGGCCTTGGAGAGCGCGATGGTGCGAAGTACGGGCGGCGCGGTGGTCACTTAGAGTCAAGCACCGCGCCCGCAGGTTTTGTGACCGCCGGCTAGGGATTCACCCCACCGAGGGTGACGGTCGCCGTGCGCGCGGTGCCTGCGGCCGTGGTCCACCGGACCGACACGCTTTCGCCGGGCCGGTGCGCCTTGATCGCGGCGCCGAGGGTGTCCGAGGACGTGACGGTGGTGCCGCCGATCGCGGTGATCACGGAGCCCGCGGAGATGCCCGCGGCCGCGGCCGGCGAACCGCTCTGCACACCGACCACCAGCGCGCCGCCCGAGGCCGAGTCCTGGACGGAGACGCCGAGGTAACCGACCTGGCCGTACGTGAGGTCCGTGCCACGGTCGTGAGCGAGGATCCGGTTCGCCTGCGTGACCGCGGCGTTGGCGGAGACCGAGTAGCCGACGTCGGAGGCGGCGGACCGGAAGCCCTGCGCCTCGCCGGCCGTGATCATGCCGATGACCTGGCCGGACGAGTTCACGAGCGCGCCACCGGAGTCGCCCTCGTAGATCTGCGCGTCGCTCTGGATCATGCCGCTCAGCGTCTCGGCGTTCGCGCGGCCTTCGCTCGCCGTGATGGTCTGGTCGAGGGCCGTGACGTGACCCGACGTGGCGGGCGCACCCCCGCGGCCCAACGCGTTGCCGATGGCCACGATGGGATCGCCGACCTGCACCGAGGACGAGTCGGCAAAGGTCACGGTCGGCAGACCGGAGACGCTCTGGTCGATCTGGATGACCGCCACGTCCTGCGAGACGTTGACGCCGACGACGTGCGCCGTGTAGTCCCGCGAGCTCCCCTGGACCGTGACGGTGATGCTCGTCGAGCCGGTGACGACGTGGTTGTTGGTCAGGATCTCACCGGTCGGGCTGATGATCATCCCGGTGCCGGCCGCCTGCCCGCTGCCGAGCAGTGTGTTGATGTCGACGATCGCGGGCCGCACCCTGGCCGCGATGGCCTCGGTGGTGCTGGCGCCCGTCGCGGGCGAGCGCGTGCCTGGGGTGACCTGGGTGATGGGCGTCAGCGGCTGCGAGGTCGACTGGGCGGACTGATGGTTGTTGACAGCGCGTGCAAGGCTCCAGCCGATGCCGGCGCCGGCGGCGGCGGCGACGACCGCGATCAGGACGAGGAACGCGGCGATCCGGTTCCAGACCGAGTCGTTCGGCGCGGGCGGTGGCGGCGGCGTGCTCCACGACTGCTGCGGCGGCGGAAGCAGCGTCTGGTCGCGCTCCCCCGGATTCATCTCTGACAACTTCTGCGTGTTTCGAACCTCCGCGTGCCCGGGTGCTGGAACTGAGCTCAAGAGTCAGGCCGCGACCTGTGAGGAGGCTCGATGAACTCTTGGAGTTTGCTCAGACCCTCCCCGACGCATCGCCGTCGCTTTCGAGGTTACGACGCGTGCGGGCCGCAGCCCCCCTTGCCTGGATGGGTCACCGGGGCGCCCGGGTGCGGGCCGCGGGTTCCGACCGGCGTGGTCGGAGGCGCGTTCGTGGGGTTGCCGTGACAACCGAACGGGGAAATCTGCGCGTCCGTCTCGGTCGACGCGTGCTTGGCCGTGGACGAGGCCGGTCCGCCGGGCACGTCCGGGGCGATCGCGTCGGGCACCGTGGTCGTCACCACCGCCATCGGCCCGCCGATGCTCGGCAGGACGCCGACCCGCTGCGCCGCGTGCGCCCGGGCCGACGACTGCGTGGCCGGCGCGGCGGGAGAGTCGACGGCGACCACGCCGAGGGTCGCCGCCGTGGCGGTCCCCGCGGCCAACACCGCAACCGTGCTGGGCCACCGCGTGTCGCGCACGGAGTGCGCCATCCGGCTGTACAGGGCAAGGCCCGCCAGGGCCAGCGCCGA
>DATEGB010000057.1:0-17316 GCA_035280365.1 Candidatus Dormiibacterota bacterium
CACCAACGCCAACGAGGTCATCGCCAACCGCGCGACCGAGATCCTCGGCGGCGAGCGCGGCTCGAAGCTCGTCCACCCCAACGACCACGTGAACGTGTGTCAGTCCTCGAACGACGTGATCCCGACATCGATCCAGATCGCATCCGCGGTCGCCATCCAGGAGGAGCTCATCCCCGCGCTTCAGCGCCTGCAGGGCGCGCTCGAGGCGAAGAGCAAGGAGTTCTGGCCGGTCATCAAAACCGGGCGCACGCACCTCCAGGACGCGACGCCCATCCGCCTCGGGCAGGAGTTCAAGGGTTACGCGGGCCAGGTCGAGGAATCCATCCGGCGAGCCGAAGGCGCGATCGGCGAGCTCGCACGCATTCCACTGGGCGGCACCGCCGTGGGAACCGGGCTCAACTCGCACCCTGAGTACGCGAGGCTCACGGTCGCGCGTCTGGCGAAGGCGAGCGGCGTAGCGCTGAGCGAAGCGCCCAACCACTTCCACGCGCAGGCCACTCTCGACGCGCTGGTCGCCGCGCACGGCGCCCTGCGCACGATCGGCACGAGCCTGTGGAAGATCGGCTCCGACATCCGCCTCATGGGCACCGGCCCGAGCGCCGGCCTCGGCGAGCTGCGGCTGCCGGAGACCCAGCCTGGTTCGAGCATCATGCCCGGCAAGGTCAACCCGGTGATCGTCGAGTCGCTGCTCATGGTGATCGCCCGCGTCTACGGCAACGACACGACCGTGGTCGTGTCCGGGCAGGCCGGCAGCCTGTTCGAGCTGAACGTGATGATGCCGGTCGCCGCGGTGGCGACGCTCGAGTCGATCACGTTGCTCGCGGCCGCGGCGCGCAACTTCTCCGAGCGCTGCGTCGAGGGCCTGCAGGCGACGGACCGCGGGCCTGAGCTCGTCGAGCGCAGCCCGATGCTCGCGACCGCCCTGAACCCGGTCATCGGCTACGACGAAGCGGCCAAGCTGGCGAAGGAGTCGATGCGCACCGGTAGGTCGATTCGTGAGCTGGCACGCGACAAGGGCGTCGGCGAGGCGGAGCTGAACGCAGTGCTCGACCTCGGCAAGATGACGGAGCCGGGTCTGGAAGGTCCGGGCGGCGGAGGCGGCTGACTGGTAGACGAATGAGGCGCACGGAGCATCCGCTCCTCCGGTTCCGCCTCGCCGCGACCCTGCTCGCCGTCATCATCGCCGTCGGCGTCGCCGGTTACATGGTGATCGACCGGTGGAGCCTGCTCGACTCGTTCTACATGGTCATCATCACCATCAGCACGGTCGGCTACACCGAGATCCACCCTCAAGGGGTCGCCGGAAGGATCTTCACGTCGGGGCTCATCGTGGTCGGCGTGGGCACGCTGCTCTACGGCTTTGGTGTCTTCGCCGAGACACTGACCGACAATGCAATCGGCAGGTACCGAAGGGAGAGGCAGTTGCAGCGAGACCTGGACGCCCTACGCAACCACTTCATCATCTGCGGCTACGGGCGCATCGGCACCCAGATCGTGGCCGAGTTCGAGGACCACAAGGTCCCGTACGTGGTCATCGACCAGACGGAGGAAGCGCTCGAGCGCATTCGCGGGGAAAACCGCCTGCACATCGAGGGCGACGCCTCGAAGGAGGAAATCCTCAAGCAGGCGGGCATCGAGCGCGCCCGCGGCCTGATCTCCGCGGTCGACTCGGACGAGCGCGCGGTCTACATCGTGCTCGCGGCCCGCGCCTTCAACCCGAACCTCTACATCGTCGCGAGAGCGAGCCGGCCGGACTCGCTCCGGCGCCTCGAGCTTGCGGGCGCGACGCGCGTCGTCTCGCCCTACGTCATGGCCGGCCACCGCATGGCCGAGCTCGCCATCCGGCCGGCGATGGTCGACGTCCTGGACACGCTGCACCACGGCGAGGCGGGGATCGGCGTCGAGGAGATGATCGTCACGGCCGACGCAAGGGTCATCGGCAAGACGCTGGACGAGGCGGGCCTCATGGCGTCCGACGCGGCCAAGGTGCTGGCCGTCCGGCGCACGGACGGCTCGGTGAGCACCAACCCTCCACCGGCCACGACGCTGCAGGAGGGCGACCTGGTGATCGCCCTCGGTACCGAGGACCAGCTCTTCAGCTCGGCGAGCAAGCTCAGATAGGAGCAGGCCGTGAAGACCCTGGAGCGTCGCCCCGAGCACGTCGCTCTCGGCTCCGTCGTCATCGGAGCGGCGCTGGTCGTGGCCAAGCTGGTGATCGGCCTGTTGACCGGCAGCCTCGGCATCCTCAGCGAGGCCGCACACTCGCTGTTCGATCTCGCCGCCAGCATCTTCACCCTGCTCGCCGTGCGCACCGCGCGCAAGCCGGCCGACAGGGAGCACCCGTACGGGCACGGCCGGACGGAGAACCTCGCCGCCTTCACCGAAGGCATCCTGCTGCTGTGCATCGCCGCGCTGATCGCGTTCGAGGCCTTCCGGCGGTTGGTCGGAGGCGGTCCTCCCGTCAATCCGGCCGGCTACGCGTTCGCGCTGCTGATCGCGACCATCGTGATCGAAGGCGGGCGGGCCGTGGTCATGCGCCGCGTCGGCCGCGCGGTGGCCAGCGACGCCTTGCTCGCCGACTCGACCGACCGGGTGGCCGACGTGCTGGCGAACGTCGGCGTGCTTGTGGGCCTCGCCGGCGTGCGCGCCGGGCTTCTATGGGCAGACGCCGCGGCCGCGCTGCTGGTGGCGGTCGTCATCCTGCGCGCCGCCGGCCTGCTCGCCTGGAGGTCCGGCGACATCCTGATCGACCGCGCCCCTGCCGGCGCCGAGGAGCTGCTGCGGGATGCCATCGAGCAGGTCGATGGCGTGCGCGAGGTGCGCTCGGTCCGCGTGCGCCGCTCGGGACCGAACCTGATCGGCGACGCCAGCATCGCGACAGGGCGCATGCTCTCCGTCGAGGCCGCCGGCGCGCTCGTCAAAGCGATCAAGCAGAAAGCCCGCTCCGTGTTGCCGCGCCTCGACCTGGCCGTCGCTGTTGAAGGGCAGGAGCAGCGCGGCGACCTCGTCGAGCGAATCCACGCCGCGGCGGCGCGCAACGGCGCCGTCCGCGACCTGCATAACGTGACCGTCGAACGCGAGGTCGACGGCAAGCTCCACCTGACCATGCACGCCAAGCTCCCCGGCGAGGAGACGCTGGCCAAAGCGTCGAGGACCAGCCGCTCTCTCGAGCAGTCGATCCGCGCCGAGCTGCCCGACGTGACCAGGATCGACATCCACCTCGAGCCGATGGACACGGACGTGGTGCCCGGCCAGGATGTGACGGAGCGGGATGCCAGGCTCGCGGCGCGCATCCGCACGGTCGTGGAGTCCCATCCCGAGGTCAGACGCTGCCTCGACGTCGAGCTCAGCAAGCGCCACAACCGGATCCACGCGCACGTGGTCGCCGAGGTCCCCGGCGAGATCAGCCTCGAACACGCGCACCGGATCGAGAGCGAGCTGGAGGAGATGATCCGACGCGAGATCCCCGAAGTGCACGAGGTGGTGACTCGCGTAACGGCGTGAGGCCGGGAAGGCCTGAGGACCTGCCGAAGCTCATGGCGCTCTGGCGGCGCGAGGTCGCGCGAGGCCGCCAGGACATCGTGGCGATCGCGCTGGGCGAGGTCGAGGACTACGGGAACGACCCGCGCCCGCAGCCCGTCGGGTTGATCAGCTCCGTCGGCACTATGCCTGAGCACCGGCGGCGGGGCCTGGCGCGGTGGCTGGTGGCCGACCTGATGGGGCGACTGCGCGCCGCCGGGGCTCGGACGGCGTCCCTGTACGTGGACGGCATGAGCGCCATGCACGCCGCCGACGCTTACCGAAAGCTCGGTTTCGAGGTCGCGTTCACCTCCGAGGTCTGGGAAAGTACCCACAAGTGAAGATTCGCGCGGCCCTGCTCGCGATGATGGTCGTGGTCTCCGCCTGCCAGTCGCCTGGTCACCTGACCGCCGGAAGCAGCCCGATCCCCGTCCCCAAACCGCCACCGACGCTCGCCCAGGCCATCGCCAGGGCCACCGACCTCGGGCCCGCGGGAGAGTCGACCACCGTCAGCCTCGACTTCGGGCTCAGCACCGCGCACCCAGTCGAGGCGGCCGTCGAGCGAGCAGTCGCCTTGCTCAACTCCTCCGGGCTCCAGGCGTCGTGGCGCGCGCCGTCGAGCCTGATCATCGCCGACGGACCGGCTCCGGCTGCGGCCGCGCTCCTCCAGGTCCGGATCGAGGAGTATCGGATGCCGGACGGGACGACGTTCTACGCCACGCTCGACCGACCGCGTCTCCCGACGGTGCTGGCGGCGGTCTCGACGGACATCAGCGGCCTCGACAACTACCGCCACGCCCACGGTTACGCGGTGAGCCCCGGCGGGATGCGGCCCGCCGACATCCTCGCGTTCTACAACCTCAAGGCCCTGCGCGACGCGGGGCTCGACGGCACAGGGCAGACGATCCTCCTGCCCGAGATCGACGACTTCAACCCCATGGACATCGAGGCGTTCGCGTCGGAGTTCGGGCTGCCGGCCTTCGCCCCGCTTCTCACGGTCAAGCGCGACCCGAGCTGGGGCGCCCCGACCAAGCCGCAGGGCGAGACGGTGCTCGACCTCGAGATCGCGCATGAGGTGGCGCCGAACGCGAAGCTGGTCGTCTACCTGTCGGCCGACGACTTCGGCCACACCAACCGCGCCTTCGATGCGATGGTGACCGACCACCTCGGCTCGATCATCTCGGAAAGCCTCGGGTCGTGCGAGCCGGACACGCCGGGCGGCGTACGCAACACGTACGCCGCGATCCAGGACCGCGCTATCGCGCTGCACATGTCGCACTTCATCGCCAGCGGCGACAGCGGCGCCTTCACGTGCGGCCAGGACCAGGACGCCGCCGCCAGCTTCCCTTCGACCCTGCCGACAGTCACCGCCGTCGGCGGGACGACGGTGTTCGAGTCAGCGGAGGGCGTGTACTTCAAAGAGTACTCATGGAGCAGCCCGATCGACCAGAGCGGAAGCGGCGGCGGATACAGCCAGTTCTACACCCAGCCTGACTACCAGAAGAACGAGGCCCAGTTCGCCGGCCACGGGCAGCGTCAGGTCCCCGACGTCGCCGCAGACGGCGATCCGCTCACCGGCTTTCACATCTACTTCAACGGCCGCGACAGTCAGATCGGAGGCACGTCCGCCTCGACGCCGTTGTGGGCCGGGACGGCGGCGCTCATCAACCAGGACCTCAAGAAGAAGGGACTCCGCGAGATCGGTTTCGCCAATCCCGCCCTCTACTGGATGGGCGAGAACTCGGCGAAGCTCGACCCGAAGCCCTTCCACGACGTCGCCGCGGGCAACAACCTGGGCTACCTGGCTGCGCCCGGTTGGGACTTCGCGACCGGCTGGGGAAGCATGGACGCCGGGGCGCTCGACACGGCGTGGACCCGCTACATCAAGAGCGGCGGCGGATGATCGAGGCGCCCGAGGGACCGCCGCTGGTCACATGCCCGCAGTGCGGCTCGGTCGTGCCTGCGGGCGAGTTCTGCGGTCACTGCGGCAGGCACCTTACGATGGGTAGCACGCGCCGCGCGCACGCTTACGCCGCGGTGCCATCGCAGCGCGTCGCGCACCTGTCCATCATCACGACGCTGCTTCCACACCTTCCGCATCGCCGCGGCGGGCCGTTCCGCGTCGCGATGATCGCCGGCGCGGCGCTCGTCGTGCTGCTCGCGGTGATGCACCTCTTCGCGCCGGCGACCGCGGTCGCCGTGTTCGTGCTTCCCGTGCTCTACCTGATGTACCTGTACGAGGTCGAGGTCTACGAGAGAGAGCCGTGGCTCGTCATCGGCGCCACGATGGTGGCGGGCGCGATCCTCGGCATCCTGTTCACGAACCTCACCGGCGGCGCCCTCGCACAGCTCGTCCTGACCGGGGACCGCGACACCGCGCTCGCGCTCGCAGGCGTCGCGATCCCACTGTTAGCCCAGGCGCTCATGCTCGCCGGGCCGCTGTTCCTCTACTTCGCGCGCAGCCGTTTCCGGGAGCCGCTCGACGGCCTGACGTTCGGCGCCGCCTCGGCCCTGGGCTTCACGCTGGCGAGCTCGCTGACCGCGTTCTGGCCCCTGCTGACGGGACCGCTCGTCGCCGGCGGCTCGCCGCTCGACTGGGCGGTGCGGCTGACCCGGGCGGGTCTGCTCGTCTCGCTGATCAACGCCTGCACGACCGCGGTCTTGACCGCGGCCATATGGCTGCATCGCTACGACCGGCGGCGCACCGGGCGGCCGTGGTACGCGACCGTCCTCACCACGCTCGTCGTCGCCTTCGGCGTCCAGGTCGCGCTCGGCGTCGCGTCCTTCTTCATCGGCGACCTGATCGTGGATGTCGCGGTCCTCGGCCTCGCCGCCGGCGGGCTGTTGCTCTACCTGCGCGTCGTGATCCACGACGCCCTGCTGGTCGAGGGCGTCGAGCACGAGATCGGGCGCGACGGACCGTGCCCCGAGTGCCATCGCATCGTGCCGGCGATGGCGTTCTGCCCCGCCTGCGGCGCGGCGCGCGCCGCGTCGTCGAAGCAAGGCCGGGCACGCCGATGAGCTACTGCGGGCGGTGCGGGGAGCCGCTGGCGCCTGGCTCCCGATTCTGCGGCCGGTGCGGCACGCCCGTGCTCCAGGCGGCGGTGGCGATGCCCGTCTACCGCTACGCTCCGGCGCCCCACGTCGCGTACCCGACCGCCGCTCGGGCCAAGCTGGCCCCGGCGCTGATCGCCGGCGGCATGGTCGCCATCCTCCTCGTGGTCGCGCTCGTGGTCGGCGGCATCGCGGTGTCACAGATCGGACGCGGCGGCCACAACCCCTGCACGTCGAACTGTCCACCCAAGATCGTCACGCCGCTGCCGGAGCAGGCTTCGTACAAGAGCTCGGTCTACAAGTTCCAGGTCAACTACTCCTCGCGCTGGACGCTGCGCGACCAGAGCGGGACCGGGGTGACGCTGGGGACGCGCCTCGGCCTGGTCATGGTGACGGGATCGGCCGATTTTTCCGCCGACCATGCGATGCAGGTCGCGCTTCAGGCGCTGCCCTCGTCGACGTGGCAGGACCTGGCCCTGGTGAAAAGTCTGAAAGGCGCCCACCTCGGTGAGGTGCAGGGTGTCGGAGCCGTGTACTCCGCCAACCTTATCGGGCCCTCGCAGACCGCGGCCAAGGTGCGCATCGCCGTCATCGCGGCGATGAAGAACGGCGTCACCGTCGTCGTTCTCGCCGAAGACCCCGCCGACCCGAAGGGCTCGCCCAACGGGTTCCCCGAGGCGCAGCTGGTCGACTACCTGTGTACCGAGTTCGTCTGGGGTTCTTAAACGCGTTCCAGGGCGAGGCGAGCGCCGAAGCCCAGGAGCACGACCCCGGTCGCGCGTTGCATCCACTGCCGCACCCGCGGCGCCGTGATGACCTTGCGAAGCCTGGTCACGAATAGGCCGTAGACGTTCATCCAGGTCCAGCCGATGACCGCGAAGACGACGCCGAGCTCGAGCAGCCGGGGCAGGACGGCCTGTCCAGGCAGCACGAACTGGGGCAGGAACGTCACGAAGAAGACGCCGAGCTTGGGATTGCTGATCGCCGAGAGAAATCCCTGCCGGAACACGGCGTGCGCGGGTGCGGCGGGCGGAGCGCCCGCAAGCAGGTCGCCCGGACGCCGTCGCGATTCGAGCAGCGCGCGAACTCCGAGGTACGCCAGGTAGAAGGCGCCGACGATCTTCAGGGCGAGCAGCACCCCGCCGGACGCGCGCAGAAGCGCCGACAGGCCGACGGCCGTGGCGGTCACCCACACGATGAGCGCCAGGGCAATACCGCTCGTCGTCAGGATGACGCCGCGCCGGCCGTGGGCGAGGGCGTTCTTGGTCACCACCGCCATGTCCGGGCCGGGCGTCACCGCAAGCAGCAGCGAGACGCCCGCGAAGGCGATGAGCGTCGCGTCCATCACGCGACCCCTGGCAGGTCGAACGAGATCTCGTAGACGCCGCCGGCGAGCTTCGCCTGGTGGATCCATCCCATCTTGCGCAGCAGGCCGAGCATCTCGCGGTTCTCGGGCAGGACGATGAGCTGGAAGCTCCTGATGCCGTGCTTGCGGGCGACGCGGGCGAGCTCGGTGAGGAGCAGGCCGCCGAGACCACGGCGCTGGAACTCGTCGATCACCGCCACCGCGACCTCGGCCACGTCGGTACCGCGAGCGCGGTCGTAGCGCGCGACGCCGACGATGCGCTCCTTGCCGGTTGGGCGGTGAGTCGTGGCCACGATCGCAAACCGGTCGTTGTAGTCGACCACGGCGAGGCGGTGCGCCAGCGCGTCCGACATGCGCTTGATGGGTGAGAAGAACCGGAAGTACACGGTCCGCTCCGACATCGCCGCCACCGCCTCGTGGAGCAGCGGCTCGTCCTCGGCCGCGATAGGCCGCAGGTGGACCTTCGTGCGGTCCCGGAGCTCGACCGCCCGCGGCTCAAAACCGGCGGAAATCATGGACACAAACGGTAACCTCCGCGCGTGAAAGAGCCTTCCCGGAGGTGGCGCAACCTGGCCGCCGCCGCCGGGGCGGTCACGGCGGTGATGTTCGCCGCCTTCGACCTGTACCAGTGGGCGCTCGCGTACGCCGGCGACCGCTTCCACAACGACTTCACCTTCTACTACGTGGCCGCCCGCATCGGACTCAGCCACGGATGGCCCTCGATCTACGACCTGGGCCTGCAGCAGGCCGAGCTGAACGCGATCGGTTCCGGGATCACGGTCGCCGAGCTCGCGCGCTACATCAGCCCGCCGCCCGTCGCCTGGCTGGCCCTGCCGTTCACCGTCCTTCCCTACGAGATCGCGTACTGGGCCTGGAGCGCCCTACTGCTGGCGGCGCTCTTCCTCACCTGGTGGTTCGCGGCGCCTGGGGCGGGTCGCACCCGCCTCATCCTCCTCGCCGCCGCGGCCGGCTGGCTGCCGGTGATCTACGGCTTGCAGCTCGGCCAGCCCGGCCTGTTCGTGGCCCTCGGGGTCGCCGCCTCGTACGCGCTGCTGCGCGCGGGACGGCCGTTTCTCGCGGGGCTCGCGCTCGGCGCGCTCGCCCTCAAGCCCCAGCTCGCCTTTCTCGTCCCGCTCGCGCTGCTCGTCGCCGGTCAGCGGCGCGCTTTCGCCGGCAGCGTCGTCGCGCTCGGCGCACTCGCGCTCGCATCGGTGGCGGCGCTCGGAGCGGACGGTGTGCGTGAGTACCTCGACCGCCTGAGCTTCGCATCGAGCGTGCCCGTCAACCGCGAGCTCACCCTCGCCTTCGTGCTCGGCGACGCGGCCCGCCCGGCGCAGATCTTCACCGCCTCGTGGACGATGCTGCTCGCCTACCGCGCCCGCCATCGGGGGCTCGAATGGACCTACGCAATCGCGCTGCTCGGCGGCATGCTGGCGACGCCCTACGTCCACCTCGACGACCTGGTGATGCTCGGCCTGGCGGGCTGGCTCTTCCTGCGCGCCGCGCCGTGGACCGCCGGCTACGTGCTCGCCTTCGCGATCCTCATCGAGGGCGAGCCCATCTGGGGCCCTGCGACCGTCATCGGGGTCGAGCTCGGGGCGCTGATCGTCCTGTCGGTCGCGGTGCTCAGACGCGCGCAGCCGGCGCCGGCAGCGCCGCAACAGGCGCCTGGCCGTTCCCGTCAGCCGACCACGCTTCGGTGAACTGGCTGCTGTAGAGCCGGTGGTAGAAGCCCTCCCGCGCCAGCAGCTCGGCGTGGGTGCCCTGCTCCACGATCCGGCCTCCGTCCATGACCACGATCGTGTCCGCGTTGCGAATCGTCGAAAGGCGGTGCGCGATGACGAAGCTCGTCCGCCCATGCCGCAGCTGGGCCATCGCCTTCTGGATCAGAACCTCGGTCCGCGTGTCGACGTTGCTCGTCGCCTCGTCGAGGATGAGGATGCTCGGGTCGGCGAGGAAGGCGCGGGCGATCGTCAGCAGCTGGCGCTGCCCTGAGGACAGCTCAGAGGCGTCCTCGTCGAGCATGGTGTCGTACCCCCTGGGCAGCGTGCGCACGAACGAGTCCACATGCGCGGCCTGCGCTGCGGCGACGATCTCCTCCTCGGTCGCGCCTTCCCTGCCGTATGCGATGTTGTCGCGGATGGTGCCGGCGAACAGCCACGTGTCCTGGAGCACCATGCCGAACGCCTTGCGCACCTCGGCGCGCGCCAGGTCGCGCGTGTTGACCTCGTCGAGACAGATGCGCCCACCTTCGATGTCGTAGAAGCGCATGAGCAGGTTCACGATCGTGGTCTTGCCGGCGCCGGTCGGACCGACGATCGCGATCGTCTGACCAGGCTTCACCTGCAGGTTGAAGTCCGCGATCAGCGGCTTTTCGGGCTCGTAGCGGAAGTTCACGTGCTCGAGCGCGACGGCCCCGCTCACCTCGTCGACGGCGGCGGCGGTGGCCGCGTCGGGAGCCTCTTCCTCGGCCGCGAGGAGCTCGAACACGCGCTCCGCCGAGGCGAGGCCCGACTGCAGGAGGTTCATCTGCCCCGCGATCTGCATGATCGGCATCGTGAACTGGCGCGAGTACTGGATGAACGCCTGCACGTCGCCCAGCGTCAGGCTCCCGGAGGCGACCCGGTAAGCGCCCACGACCGCGACCGCGACGTAGTTCAGGTTGGCGAGGAACTGGATCGCCGGCTGGATGATGCCGGACAGGAACTGGGCGCGGAAGCTCGCCCGGTACAGGTTCCGGTTGTGGTTCTCGAAAATCTCCTGGGAACGCGCCCGGCGGCCGAAGACCTGGACCAGCGCGTGGCCGGTGTGCATCTCCTCGACGTGGCCGTTGAGGCTGCCCGTCCACTTCCACTGCGCCGCGAACTCCCTCTGCGAGCGCCGCGCGATGAACAGCGTCACGACCACCGAGAGCGGAATCGTGACGAGCGCGATCAGAGCCAGCAGCGGGCTGATCCACAGCATCATCGCGAGCACGCCGAGCACGGTCAGCACGGAGGTCAGGATCTGGCTGAGGCTCTGCTGCAGCGTGGTCGAGACGTTGTCGATGTCGTTGGTGACCCGGCTCAGGATGTCGCCGTGCGAGTGACTGTCGAAGTACTTCAGCGGCAGCCTCGCGAGCTTCTCCTCGACGTCGCGCCGCAGCCCGCACACGGTGCGCTGCGCGACGCCCGCCGTGATGTAGCCCTGCGCCCACAGGAGCACGGACGAGAACAGGTAAAGGCCGACGGCGAGCAGAAGCGTGGCGCCCAGGGCGTTGAAGTCGATCCCCTTGCCCGGCGTGACGTCCATGCCGGAGAGCATCTGCGCGATCTGGCCCTGGCCGTGCGCCTGGAGGAGGGCGATTGCCTGGGCCTTGGTCATCCCCGCGGGGAGCATCTTGCCGACGACGCCGTTGAAGATGATGTCGGTCGCGGTGCCGAGGACCTTCGGCCCGATGACCGAGAAGGCGACGCTGCCGATGCCCAGCACCGCGACGAAGGCGATGCGCGCGGCCTCGGGCCGCAGGCGGCCGAGCAGTTGCCGCAGCGTCCTGCCGGCGTTCTGGATCTTGGGCGGCGGCGGCCCGCTCATCCCCATCCAGCCGCCCGGTTGGCGGCGCTGCCCCTGCTCTCTCGCTCCCGCTCCTGACCGGTTGATCATGCGACCGCCGCCGCGCCGAGCTGGGAGTCGACGATCTCGCGGTAGGGCTCGCACGTGGCCATCAGCTCGTGGTGGGTGCCGGCGCCCTCGATGCGGCCCTCGTCGAGGACGATGATCCGGTCCGCGTGCATGATCGTGCTCACGCGCTGGGCGACGATGAGCACGGTCGCGCTCCTCGTGTCCGCCCGCAGCGCATTGCGCAGCCTGGCGTCCGTGCCGGCGTCGAGGGCGGAGAAGCAGTCGTCGAACAGATAGATCGCGGGCCGCTTGACCAGCGCCCGTGCGATCGCGAGACGCTGCCGCTGGCCGCCGGAGACGTTGGTGCCGCCCTGGTCGATGGTCGCCTCCAGCCTCCCAGGCATCGCCTCGACGAAGTCGCGGGCCTGGGCGACATCGAGCGCGTGCCACAGCTCCTCATCGGTCGCGTCCTCGTTGCCGAACCGCAGGTTGGACGCCACCGTGCCGCTGAACAGGTAGGCGCGTTGCGGGACCAGGCCGATCCGGCTCCACACCTGTTCCAGCGACTGCTCACGGACGTCGACTCCGTCGATCAGCACCCGGCCCTCGGAGACGTCGAAGAAGCGCGGGATGAGATTGAGCACCGTCGTCTTGCCCGAGCCCGTGCCGCCGATGACCGCCGTCGTCTGCCCCGGTTGTAGCTCGAAGCTGAGGTCCTGCAGCACCGGCTTCTGCCCACCGGGGTAGCCGAAGGTGACGTCCTGGAACTCCACCACTCCCGTCAGCCGTGACGGCCACACCGGTTCCGGCGCCTCCTCGATCGTGGGCTTCGCGGTCACGACCTCCTGGAGCCGTGCGGCGCTCGCCTCTGCCCGGGGCACGAGGATGACCAGGGCGATGGCCATCATCAGCGACATCAGGATCTGGAGGATGTACTGCATGAAGGCGGTCAGGTTTCCGATGGGAACCTGGCCGCTGTCGACGAGGTGGCCGCCGAACCAAAGGATGGCAACGGTCGTCAGGTTCATCACCGCGAGCACCGCCGGAAAGGCGATGACGAAGAGCCGGTTGACGCGCAGCGCGGTCGAGGTCAGGTCCTCGTTCGCCTCCTCGAAGCGGCGTGCCTCGAAGTCGTCGCGGATGAAGGCGCGGATGACGCGCACGCCCATGATCTGCTCGCGCAGGACCTGGTTGATGCGGTCGATCTTGCCCTGGAGCGAGCGGAACAGGGGCACGGCCTTGACGAACATTAAGGCCACGATCCCGGCCAGGACCGGGATGACCACGACGAGCAAGCCGGAGAGCTCGACGTCCTCGCGCAGCGCCATGATCACGCCGCCGACGGCCATCACCGGCGCGGCGACCATCATGGTCAACGCGATCTGCATGAAGAGCGTGATCTGCTGCACGTCGTTGGTGTTGCGGGTGATCAGCGAGGGCGTGCCGAAGCGGTTCATCTCCCGGGCGGAGAAGCTCTGCACCCGCTCGAACACCGCGGCGCGCAGGTCCCGTCCCAGGCCCATCGACGCCAGCGAGGCCCAGTACACACCGATCACCGCCACGGCGCCCAGGGCCAGGGTGATGGCGAGCATCACGCCGCCGGTGCGCCAGATGTAGGGGATGTCGCCCCTGGCGAGGCCGTTGTTGATGATGTCGGCGTTCAGGTTCGGCAGGTAGAGGTTGGCGATCGACTGCATGAGCACGAGCACGACGACGATCGCGACCTCGCGCGTGTACGGCTTAAGGTACGTTCGGAGCAGGCGGACCAGCACGACCGTTTGATGATATCAAATCATTTGATAGAATCGAAGAAGTGAAGTCGCCAGAGCTGGACGACGAGCTGCGGTCGATCATGCGGGCATGGGGTCGCCAGCAGCTGGCTTTCTCGGACTCGACGATGCGGTTCTTCATGGACGTCGAGCTGACCATGCCGCAGTTCCGGGCACTGGTCATGATCCGGCGCTGGGGCCCGCAGACCGGCCGCGAGCTGGCGGGCCGGCTGCATGTGACGCCCGGGACGCTGGTGCCGCTTGTCGACCGACTCGAGGAGCAGGGCTATCTGCGTCGGGTGCCGGACAAAGAGGACCGCCGCGTGACCTGGCTCGAGCTGACGCCGAAGGCCGACCGGCTGTTCCAGCGCCTGTGGGGCATGGGAGAGGCGCGGATCGCGACGGCGATCAGCCAGCTGCTTCCGCGGGACCGGGCCGAGCTGAAGCGCCTGCTCACGCGGGTTGCAGAGCACCTGGAGGGAAGCCCGGCGCCCGTCTAGGCGCCGTGCCGGCCGGATCCCTCCGCGAACCGCTTCGCCCCCTCGACCGCCTCGCCGGAATTCATCGCCGCCATCCCCTCGCGGTACTCGGCAAGCGTCGCCTCGTGGAGGTCCTTCGACCACTGGTTGAGCACGCTGCGCCTGTCTCCGCGCAGAGCTTTCTGCGGAAACGAAGCGATCTCCCTGGCCAGCGCCTGGGCCTCGGCCAGGGCCGTGCCGGGCGCCACCACCCGCTCGACCAGGCCGATGCGCAGCGCCTCGTCCGCCGTGACCGGACGGCCGGTCAGGATCAGGTCGAGCGCTCGGCCCTGGCCGATCATCCGGGGCAGGCGCACGGTGCCGAGGTCGATCAGCGGCACGCCAAACCTGCGGTTGAAGACGCCGAAGAGAGCGTCGGCCGCCGCCACCCGCAGGTCGCACCACAGGGCCAGCTCGAGGCCGCCCGCCACCGCGTAGCCCTCGACCGCGGCGATGACCGCCTTGCCCAGCTCCATTCGCGTCGGGCCCATCGGCCCAGGCCCGGTTTCGCCCACCGCGTAGGTCTCTCCTCTCGCCAGCGCCTTCAGGTCGAAGCCGGCGCAGAAGTTGCCGCCGGCGCCGGTGAACACGGCGACCGAGAGCGCGTCGTCACCGTCGAACTCGCGAAAGGCACGCTCCAGAGCTCGGGCCGTCTCGGGGTCGACGGCGTTGCGCACCGCCGGGCGGTCGATGGTGACGGTCAGGACCGCCCCATCGACCTCCGTCCTGACTTTGCTAGAGCGCGCCTCTCTCGTGGTCGTCTTCCATGAACGGGTAGCGGTGGTCGGTCGGCGGGTTGTACGTCTCCTTGATGATCCGCGGGCTGACCCAGCGGATCAGGTTGAGGAACGAACCGGCCTTGTCGTTGGTGCCCGAGGCGCGCGCGCCGCCGAAGGGTTGCAGGCCGACGACCGCGCCGGTCGGCTTGTCGTTGATGTAGAAGTTGCCGGCCGCGTTGACCAGCTTCTCGGAGGCGCGCCGGATCGCCTGCCGGTCGCGGGCGAAGACCGCCCCGGTGAGCCCGTACGGGCTGGTCCGGTCGGCCAGGTCGAGTGTCTCCTCGAACTTGCCGTCCGCGTAGGGGTAGACGGTGAGGATCGGACCGAACAGCTCTTCCTTCAGCAGCCTGAAGTCCGGGTCGGTGGTCTCGATCACCGTCGGCCGGATGAACCAGCCGACCTTGTCGTCGCCCTTGCCGCCGGCGATGACTTTCGCGGTGTCCGCCTTCTTCGCGAACTCGATCGCGGCCATGTGGCTGTTGTAGGCGCGCTCGTCGATGACCGCGCCCATGAAGTTGCGGAAGTCGGCGACGTCGCCCTGCGGGATGGCGTCGACCAGGTCGGCGAGGTCGCCCTTCATCGTCTTCCACATCGACTGGGGGATGTAGGCGCGGGACGCCGCGGAGCATTTCTGGCCCTGGTACTCGAACGCGCCGCGGACGAGCGCCGTGCGAAGCGCGTCGGCGTCGGCCGAGTCGTGGGCGAGAACGAAATCCTTGCCGCCGGTCTCACCGACCAGGCGCGGGTAGGTGCGGTAGCGGCCGATGTTCTCGCCGACCTCGCGCCACATGCCCTGGAAGACCTCGGTCGAGCCGGTGAAGTGGATGCCCGCGAGCTCGCGGTGCTTGAGGATCTTGTCCGAGATCTCGGAGGCGCTGCCGCTGACCATGTTGATCACGCCGTCGGGCAGTCCGGCCTCACGCCACAGCTCCATCAGGAAGTGGCTCACCAGGAGCGTCTGGGTCGCCGGCTTGAAGACGACCGCGTTGCCCATCAGCACCGGCGCCGTCGGCAGGTTGGCTGCGATCGAGGTGAAGTTGAAAGGACTGACCGCGAAGATGAAGCCTTCGAGCGGCCGGTACTCCAGGCGGTTCCACGCCGTGGCGTCGTTCATCGGCTGGTTGCGGAGGAGCTGGTCGCCGAAGTAGGCGTTGTAGCGCCAGAAGTCGATCGACTCGCACGCGGCGTCGATCTCCGACTGGTGGACGGTCTTCGACTGGCCGAGCATCGTCGCGGCGTTGATGGTGTCGCGCCACGGCCCGGCCAGCAAGGCGGCCGCGCGGAGGAGCACCGCCGCGCGCTCGTGGTAGGACGTCGCCGCCCATGTCTTGCGCGCCGCGAGGGCGGCGCTGATCGCGTCGTCGATGTCCTTGGCGCCGCCGACGGCGTATTCGGCGATGGCCAGCTCGTGCCGGTGCGGCGACTGGATCGTGCCCCGCGACGCCCCCCAGCGGCGCTCCCCGCCGATCTGCATCGGCACCTCGGTCTTCGCGTCGGTGAGCTCGGCGAGCCGCGATTTGAGGCTCTTGCGGTGGGGATCGCCAGGGGCGTACGGGCGCACGGCCTCGTTGACGGGAGTCGGTACCTGAAAGTGTCCGTCGGCGGTCATGTCCTTCCTCCGGCTAGGCTCCCCCGAATTCTGAGGCCACGCCGAGAATTCGCGGGGGCCCCTTTTTATAGGATGTGGTGGCCTGCCTTCGATCATGCCACGTAACCAGGAGGCGTATCGAAGCTAGTGGCTGTCGGGCAGCTGAGCGCCGAGACCACCGAGATCTCCGAGCGCGTGCGGCGCACTGTTGCCCTTTTGAGGCGGCGAGGCTACGCCCTGACGCCGTCCAGGCTGGGCGAGATCTGCCTCGGCGGGCCCCTTCCCGAGCACCAGGTCCGCTGGGCCATCGCGGCCCACCCCGACCTGGGCCTGATGGAGGGCCTGGCCGTCGAGCGCGTCGCCAGGCATGAGGCGTCCGCGATCCAGGCGCGCGCGGCCGGCCACGCCGCCGAGTCCGCCGCCTACATCGCGATGACGCGGCGGTTCGTGCGCGCCCTGGTCGCGGTGGCGCCGTTTATCACGAGCGTCTCGATCGCCGGCTCGCTGGCGAGCGGCGGGTTCCGTGCCTCCGACGACGTCGACCTCAATCTCCTCGTGGAGGACGGCCACCGCCACCTCGCGTACGTCGTCGTCAACCTGCTTGGGCTTCTGCACGCGATGCGCCATCGGGCCAAGCCGGTCGACGATCTGACGCGTCGACCGATCGCGCCCCGGCTCATGACCGTGAACCTCGTGCTCGAGCGCTCGCAGTGCCTGCCCCTGCAGAGGCAGGACGCCGACATGGCGTTCGAGCTGCTGGTCGCGGAGCCGGTGTTCGGCGTCGAGGCGCTGCACGAGATCGTCGCCGCCAACCCGGCCCTGCTCGAGCACTTTCCGCAGCTCGCGGTGCGTCCGGCGCCGCTGCTCGTCGAGGCGCCGCGCCGGCTCCACCGCCGGTTCTACCCGGCTTCTCTCGACCGGCCGGCGCGGGCGCTTGGCGGGGCCGCCTGGCGATACATGCAGTGGACGCGGCGGCATCGCCCCGAGGCGCTGGCTCGCGTCGCTTTCGTGAGGGCGACGATGCGCCCGTACACGTTGTTCGACGAAGCTTGATCGGCGCCATCGCGGTCGGACTGCTGGTGGCTACCAGCGTGCTGCTGTTCGGCTTCGGGCTCAACCTCCT
>DATEGB010000058.1:0-20806 GCA_035280365.1 Candidatus Dormiibacterota bacterium
TCGGCGTCTGTCTTTCCGACGCCCGAGGGCGCGCAGCTGACGAGCCCGCCGCCGCGCTCGACGTACGGTTTTCAAAAGCTCGCCACCGAGTACTTCGCGCGCGGCGCGCACGAGCAGTACGGGCTGCCGTTCACCATCGTCCGTCCTTTCAACTGTGTCGGGATCGGAGAGCGGCGCGCTTTGCGAGACCGCGACATCAGCAGCGGCAACGTCAAGCTCGCGATGAGCCACGTCGTGCCCGACCTGGTGCAGAAGGTGCTCAAGGGCCAGGACCCGCTCCACATCCTCGGCGACGGCAGCCAGGTCCGCCACTACACGTACGGAGGAGACCTCGCCCGCGGAATCCGGCTGGCGATCGAATCGGAGCGCGCGCTGAACGAGGACTTCAACCTCTCGACGGCGCGCTCGACCACCGTGCGCGAGCTCGCCGGGCTGGTGTGGCGCAAGGTCCACGGTCCCGACAGGCCGCTGCGCATCGTCAGCGACCCGGCCTACGAGCACGACGTGCAGATGCGCGTGCCCGACGTGCGCAAGGCCAAAGAGCTGCTCGGCTTCGAGGCGACGACCCCGCTGGAGGACGTGCTCGACGAGGTCATCCCCTGGATCCGCGAAGAGATCGAGGCCGCCCGGATCTGAGCGAAGCAACGCCCGCGTTGAGCGTCGTCATCCCCGTCTACAACGAAGGCGAGAACGCCGAGCCGACCTTGCGGGGCGTCGTCCAGCAGACCACGACGCGCCCGCTCGAGGTGCTCGTGGTGCACGACTTCGACGAGGACACGACGGTGCCTGTGGTCAAGCGCATGCAGGCCGAGCTTCCAGAGCTGCGTCTCCACCGCAACACGCTCGGCCGCGGCGCCCTGAACGCCATGAAATCGGGGTTGCGGGCGGCGCGCGCGCCCTACGTAGTCATCACGATGGGCGACGGCTCCGACGACGCGGCGGACATCGACCCGATGTACCGGCTGGCACGGGACGGCGCCGACGTGGTGGCGGGTTCGCGGTACATGCGTGGAGGCCGGCAGGTCGGCGGTCCGCTGCTCAAGCGCACGATGTCGCGCACGGCCGGGCTGACCCTGCACTGGCTCGGCGGCCTTCCCATCCACGACGCGACAAGCAACTTCAGGCTGTACTCCAAGCGCCTCCTCAACCAGGTGACCATCGAGTCGCAGGGAGGGTTCGAGCTCGGGCTTGAGCTCACGGTCAAGGCCTACCGCCTGGGCCTGCGCGTGGCCGAGGTTCCGACCACATGGCGCGACCGGACCGCGGGCGAGAGCCGCTTCCAGATGCGCAAGTGGATGCCGCGCTACCTGCACTGGTACTGGCGCGGAATGGGAGGCAGATTCCGGCGCACCGGATAAGATCGCGCGCGTGAAAGGCGTCGGTTGGGCCGTTGCGGCCCTGTTCCTGATCGGTGCCACCCCGTCGCCATCGCCCACCCTCGACACAGTCCTTGCGCCGCCGCCAGCGGGCTTCGTCAAGCTGACCACCGCACTCCTGCACGGCCACTTCACGGCCGAGGACTACGCCTCCAGCGCTGAGGCGTCGAAGCAGTCCAGCGTCCTGGCCACGATGAAGCGCGACGGTTTCGTCGACGGTTTCAGCAGCACGTGGGTCAGCCAGTCGTCGCAGCATGTCCTGGTCGAGGCCGCGCTGGCCTTCACCGGCGGCCGCGGCGCCCACAGCTGGCTGACCGCGGTCGAGGCGGCGGACAAGAAGGATGCACGCTACGTACGTGAGGACACGATGCCGGGCCTGGGCACCTACTACGGCGCGCATCTCGCGGACACGGCCAGCAAGACCTACGGCGACGAGTTCTCCTTCGTGAAAGGCAACGACGTCTTCGTGGTGGTCGTCGTCTCCACGAAGGACGACGCCCTCAACCAGGCGATGTCGCAGTCGACGGCGCAGTACAGCGCAGCGCCGGACGAGACGATCCCCTCAGGCCAGTGGCCCGAGAACCAGTCGACTCCGGCGAGCAACTCCTACACCGCCGGATTTCTCGTGTTCCTGATCCTCGCCGTACTCGTCTCGGCGACCACGCTGGTCATTCGACGCCGGCGCCGGGCGGTTGTACCTGCGCTGGCGGGCGTCCAGATGTCACCCGACGGCAACTACTGGTGGGACGGCCAGAGCTGGCGGGACGCCGCGCGCGAGACCCCGCCCTTCGCGCAGCGGTCGGCGGGTGGCGCACTCTGGTGGGATGGCCGCACCTGGCGGCCCACGCCGCAGCCACCCGTTTCGGAGCCGCCTGCCTGGTAGCCTCGCCGTCCTCGCGCTCGTCGGTCAGGCGGCCACTACTGGGATGGGCAGACCTGGCATTCGAGCGATGGCAGACTTGGTGGGATGGCCAATCGTGGCGCCCGGTTCCACCGGCGGTTGACATGAGCGTCGCGAGCGTCGCCGCGGCGGTCGCCCTCATCCTGTTGGGCGCGCCGGCCACGCCCGCGGCGCCTTCGCCGTCGCCCTCGCTCGATGGCTTGCTGTCGACGCCCGCGTCGAGTTACGTGAGGGACTCGTCACTTTTCGCGGCCATACAGGGGAGCTTTGACGCGGTCGACTACCTCGGCGTCCTCAATCCTCGAAAGCCGTCGGAGACCCTGGCAACCCTGCGAGAAGACGGTTTCGTGCAGGGCTACGGGCGCTCCTGGTTCGATCGCGCGGCGGGTCGTTTGCTCAGCGAGCTCGTCGTCGCGTTCAGCGGCGGCGCCGGCGCCAAGCGGTGGCTCCCTGAAGCGATGGCGCTCAGCCAGGACAACGTGTTCTTCACGAGCGATGTCCCCGTGAGCGGCATCGAGGCCGCGTTCGGTTCACATTTCGAGAACCCGAAGGGGCCGGCGTACGTGGACGAGATCGGATTCGTCAAGGGCAACGACTACTTCTTCGTCTACGTGTTTTCGTTCAAGAACGATCTGGCCGACGCCGCGGTCAAGCAGGCGCGGCAGCAGTACGACTTCGCTCCGGCGCAGACCATCTCGCCGTCGCAGTGGCCGGAGAATGCCACGAATCACAGCAACCGGTCGACCTTCTCCACGCCCTCCATGCCGCCGGCGGGCATCGCCATCATCGCCATCGCAGCGACCCTCGTCCTGCTAGCCGCCGTCCTGCTGGCCGTGCTGTTGATCAGCCGAGGCCGCCGCGGTAGGGCTGAGCAGGGAGCGGACATCGCAGCGGGCGGTCTCCAGATGTCCGCGGACGGCACATACTGGTGGGACGGGCAGGCCTGGAGGAACGCCTCGGAAGCGGCCCCGCCCGCGGCTCAGCGGGCGCCAGACGGCCGCTACTGGTGGGATGGGAGCAAATGGCGGCAGATGCCGAGCGGCCCGGAGCCGGCGCCGCCGTCGTCGCCTAGCTTGCATTGACTCCAAGTTGGTGAGACAAAGCTGGTCATGAAGGCCAGACCTTGACCTTGCCGATGACCTCTTCAGGAGTGCGTCCTTTCGTCCAGCGTCCGTTGTGGGCGCGGTCGCGGTTGTAATACGCGAGATAGCGCTCGAGGTCGACTGCCAGCCCGGTCGATTTGGGGACCAGATGACGAGCGAAGGCTGGCTTCCAACACTCCTCGAGGACAGTGCGATGGACGCGCTCCACACAGCCGTTGCTCTGCGGTCGACCGGCGGGAATGAAAACGTGCTCGGCGCCCAGCCGGCGGACGGTCTCACTGAACTCGCCTGACCGGAACTCGGAAGCGTTGTCAGTGGTCACTCTCTGAAGCTGCCAGCCGCGTTGGGACAGGTCAGCGGCGACCTGGTGAGCCAGCGCTGAGGCATGTCGCGCCGATGGGTTCTTGTGGGTAGCTCGTAAGAAGGCCCAGGTGAAGGCGCTGTAGACATCGGTCGCGGTGTACTGCCAGACGGCGCCTTTGGTGCCGCTCAGGCGGCCAATGTAGAAGCAATCGATCTGGACAATCTCACCGGGCTGCTTGACTTCGAAATGGCGCTCGGGCTGAGGCTCCGGCCGAGGCGGCATTGACGGTGCCGCGTAGCCGGCCACCAGGCGCAGCCGGCGGTCGCGAGTGTTCAGACCGTGGCGGCGGAGAACTCTCCAGACCCCGTTGGGCGAAATTGAGATGGCGCCCCACCGCTGACGGCGCAACTCGGAGCTGATCCGCGCCGGGCCGAAGCCCGGATGGCCGAGAGCAAAGGTGATGATTTCCTGCTCGACCAGCACCGACGTGGCGTTGGGCATGCGCGGCACTCGCCGCTCCCGAGGGCGCAGGATCTCCCGCCCATACTGCAGCCACTGCTTGCGCCAGCGATAGAACGTCGAGCGCGGGATGTCGAGACTCGGCAGGCCAGGGCCACACTGCCGAGCTGATCTGCCGCCGACATGGCTTGCAGACGCATGAGGTAGAGGGGACATCATTGTTGAGCAAGGCGTCGCTACCTCCTGAGGGTTGTTCAGCACTCCAACAGGATGGGATGCGGCGCTTGCTTTTAGAAGCTGGTCAGGTTCCCTTCTGTCTCACTAACTCGGGGATAGGACAGCCCTAGCTGACCAGCGGGCGATAGTTGCGGCGGTAGTACTCCCAGTACTCTCCGGACTTGAGGGGCCGCCACCAGTCCGGGTGCTCGACGTACCAGCGCACAGTGCGCTCCAGGCCGTCGGCAAATGCGGTCCGGGGCTCCCAGCCGAGCTGCGTGATCCGCGAGAGGTCGAGCGCGTAGCGGTAGTCGTGGCCGGGCCTGTCGGCGACGAACTCGATCAGGCTCCGCGGCTTGCCCATGATCTCGAGCACCGCCTCCGCGACCTGCAACCCGCTCGTCTCCACGCCGGTGCCGATGTTGTACGCGCCGCCCACCGGCGCCTCATGGAGCACGAGGTCGATGGCGCGACAGTGGTCCTCGACGAACAGGAAGTCCCGCACCGCCGAGCCGTCCTTGTAGAGCGGCAGGCGAATTTCGTCGATGGCGTTGGTGACCAGGACAGGGACCAGCTTCTCGGGATACTGGTAGGGCCCGTAGGTGTTGGAGCCGCGCGTGACGAGAAGCGGCAGGCCGAAACTCTCGGCGTAGGCGCGCGCGAGCTGCTCGCCGCCGGCCTTGCTCGCCGCGTAGGGGCTGCGCGGGCGGAACACGTCGTCCTCGGCCGAGCGACCACTGGAGACGTGGCCGTACACCTCGTCGGTGCTCACGAGCAGGAAGACCTCGTGCCCGTGGTTCCGCGCCGCCTCGCACAACACGGCGGTGCCGCGGACGTCCGTGTCGATGAACGCGAACGGGTCCATGAGCGAGCGGTCGACGTGCGTCTCGGCCGCGAAGTTGACGATCGCGTCGGTCTCAGCCGCCAGCGAGTCGACGAGTCCCGCGTCGCAGATGTCGCCGTGGACGAAGCGAAAGCCAGGCCGGCCCTCGAAGTCGGCGAGATTGGCGAGGTTGCCAGCATAGGTCAGCTTGTCGAGCACGGTCACCTCGACCTCGGGGCGTTCGTGGCGCAGGAGTCGGACGAAGTTCGAGCCGATGAAACCCGCGGCGCCGGCGACCAGGAGCCGCTTGAACGAACGGCTCACGTGATGGCGGGTCCCGCCGTCCAGTCGTAACCGATCGTCGGGTCGTCGTGCGGGATCCGTCCTTCGTCCTCGGGCGAATAGACGCTCGAAGTTAGGTAGATCAGATGGCTCCTTTCGAGCGCGCGGCATCCGTGGGCGACCCCCGGCGGGATCTTGACGCACGTGGCGTAGCCGTCGCCCATGAGCAACTCCACCAGCTGCCCCTTCGTCGGTGAGTCGTCCCGCGTGTCGTAGAGGGCGACCTTCAACGCGCCGATCACGTACCACCAGTCCGTCTGGCGGCGGTGGATGTGCCAGGCCTTGACCACGCCGGGATGCATCAGCGAGTGACTCCACTGGCCAAAGCGCTCGAAACCCTCGTCCGTCTCGCGCATCACTTCGCGGAAGAAGCCGCGCTCGTCTTCGTGCGTGACGAGTTGCTTGACGACGACGCCCTGGATGCTCAACGCGTCTTGTGTGCGCGAACGAAGTCGTTCACGGCGTAGTACGCGTCGATGGATTCGCCTGCATCACCCCAGAATCCGTCGATGACGTTGAATTCCATCAGGCCTTTCTCGAGATACCAGTTGTTCACGTCTGTGATCTCGAGCTCTCCGCGCTCCGACGGCTTCAGGTCGTGCAGCACGCGCCAGACCGATGCGTCATAGAAGTACAGCCCGGTGACCGCGTACTCGCTCGGCGGATCCTTTGGCTTTTCAACGATCCGCGCGATGCGCTTGTCGCCGGCGAACTGCGCCACGCCGAGATTGCGAAGGTGGGCGCGCTGGGTCTCGCGTGTCAGTACGACGCGTGCACCACGCTTCTGCTTCCGAAACGCCTCCACGCAATCCTGGATCGGACGCTCGAAGACGTTGTCGCCGAGGAGCACGACGCAGCGGTCCTCGCCGGCGAATCTCTGCGCGAGACCGAGCGCTTCGGCGATCCCACCCGCCTTCTCCTGGTACGCGTAGGACAGGCGCTCGATGCCGAACTCATTGCCGTTGCCGAGCAGGCGCAGGAACTCGCCGGCGTGCGTGCCGCCGGTGACGAGCATGATCTCGCCGATCCCCGATCCGACCAGGGCCTCGATCGCGTAGCTGATCATCGGCCGGTCGTAGATCGGCAGCAGGTGCTTGTTGGTGATGCGAGTCAGCGGATGCAGCCGGCTGCCGGTGCCGCCGGCAAGGATGACGCCCTTCATCCGCCGGATTATCGTCTAGGCGGCATGGGCTCTCAGCCGCAGCCACCCGCCCAGCGGAGCACGTTCTCGCCCGACGGCCTGTGGTGGTGGGACGGCGCGAAGTGGCGGGCGGCGATCTCGCCGGACGGACGCTGGCGCTGGGACGGCCGCGGCTGGGTGCCCGCCGGGGCGATGCCCGCACCTCCCCGCGGGGGTGGCGGGACGGCCGCGCTCATCATCATCGCGAGCTTTGGCGGCATCCTGCTCCTGGTCATGTTCCTGACGCTCGTGATCCTGCTGACCATGGGCAACCAGATCGCCAACGTCTTCTCCAACGTGGCCGCGGCTCTGGGCTCCTAGCGTCGTAGACCACAAGTTCTTGCGGCATACTGGCGCCTGCAACACGACATGGCACGCCCTGAGAACTGGCCGAGGACGATCCTCCACGTCGACCTCGACGCCTTCTACACGTCCGTCCATCAGCGCGACGAAGCCAGGTTGCGTGGGCTGCCGGTGGCCGTGGCGGGCCGCTCCCGACGGGCGGTGGTAATGGGCGCGTCCTATGAGGCCCGGGCGTACGGCGTCCGCTCCGCGATGCCGCTCCACGAGGCGGTGCAGCTGTGCCCGCAGCTCATCGTCGTCGCACCGGACGGGGCGCGCTACCGGGAGGCCAGCCGGCTTGTCCACCAGATCTTCCGCCGCTTCACCTCGCCCGAGCTCGTCGAGGGCATGGCGCTCGACGAGGCCTACCTCGACGTCACGGCGCGGACGCGCCATGGCACCTCGACGCCAGAGGACGTCGCGCGCCGGATCAAGTTCCAGGTCCACACCGAGGTTGGGCTCACCGCGTCGGTCGGCGGCGCGACCTCCAAGCTGGTGGCCAAGGTCGCCAGCGGGACCCGCAAGCCGGACGGCCTGGTCCTCGTCCCTCCCGGCACCGAGGCGGACTTCCTCGCGCCGCTGCCGGTGGGCGTCATCCCGGGCCTTGGGCCGAAGACCGAGGAGCGGCTACATGCGATGGGCTTGCGCACCGTCGGCGCGCTCGCCGCTTACGAGACGCAGCGCCTGGTCCAGGCGCTCGGGACGAACGGCGCGGTGCTGCAGCGACTCGCGCAAGGGCGTGACCGAACACCGGTCGACGGCAGCCGCCCGGCGAAGACGATTTCGGCCGAAACCACCTTCGAGACGGACGTCAGCGACCTCGGCCGGCTCGAGGACGCCCTTCGCGACCTGACCGACCGCGTGACCGAGCGGCTGAAGACGGACGGCGTGCGGGCGCGGACCGTCTACGTGAAGCTGAAGCTGCCCGACTTCAGGCTCGTGAGCCGCCAGGTGAGCCGGACGAGCCCGACCGACGACGTCGAGACGATCTTCCGCGCCGCCCGCTCGGCGCTGGAGAAGTCGCACGTGGAGTCGCGGCCGGTGCGGCTGATCGGGGTGGGCCTGTCCGGCCTCGAGCACCCTGACTCCGACTCGCAGCAGCAGCTGAACCTCTTCGAGTAGGCGTCCGGTCGACGAGCGGCCGGGGCAGCGCCACCAGCACGTCCCCCACCGTGGTCCACCCGAGCTGCGCCCGCGCGCGGGCGATGAGCTCGCGGAACACCAGCGCGGTCGCGCGCGCGTCGTCGAGCGCCGCGTGGGCCGGTGTGACGTCGACGCCGAGCTCGGTCACCAGCCGGGCCAGGCCGGGCGTCTGACCCTTCGGCAGGTCGAGGACCAGTCGCGCGAGCGCCGTCGTGTCGATGATCGGGTGCTCGAGGGGGCTCTCCAGGCCGCGGCCGACGAGCCATGTGTCGAAGGCGTCGTGGCTGTGCTCGACGAGCACCGCGCCCTGGGCGAAACGCAGGAACCCGCGGCGCGCGTCCTTGAACTCCGGCGCGCCGATGAGCATCGACCGGTCGATGTGGTGGCGCCTGCGCGCGTACGGGTTGATCGGCGCGCGGCAGTCGACGAGCGTGTCGAAGAACGAGAGCGTTCCGTCCAGCCGAAACCGTTCGGCGCCGATCTCGAGGACGAGGAAGGGGGCGTTGCCGGTGGTCTCGACATCGAGGGCCACGAACTGAGCGTCGTCGAGCCGCGTCCTGGGCCCGACCTCGGGCGCGTCAACCGCGATCTCCTCCCAGGGCACGGGCCCACTCGCCCCGCGCGGCTTGAGGTAAAGAGGACGCGAGCTCACGTCCGGGCCATGGCGAGTGCGCGACGAGCCCAGCGGATCTCGTCGCCGGTCAGGGCGCGGAGGAGCAGCACCGCGGCGGCGTAGACCACCGCCCCGGCGACCACGGGGATGACGACGTACAAACCATGCACGTCGTGCAGCGGGTAGATGGCGACCCCCATCACCAGGCCCGCCAGTACGACGCGCCAGCTCTGCGCAAGGACCGCGACCCGGCCGACGTGGCGCGCGGTCAGGACCCAGCCCACGATACCCAGGGTGAGCTCGGTCAGCACGGTCGCCCAACTTGCGCCCATGTAGCCGAAGATCGGGATCAGCGTCAGGTTGAGCACGACGTTGACGACCAGGCTCCACGCCGCCGCCCACGTGAACGAGGACTGCCGGTCCGAGGCGTTGAGCGCTCCGATGAACGCGTTGTTCACGAAGGCTATGCCCATGGCGAAAGCGAGCACCTGGAGCGCGAAACGAGAGTTCGCGTACTCGGGTCTGTACAGAAGCGCGGTCACGGGCCCGGCCAGGACCGAAAGGCCGACGGCCATCGGCCAGCCCATCAACAACAGCCCTTTGTAGAAACGGTTGACCGCGTCGAGCATGTCCTGCCGGCGTTCGCGGTGATAGATCGAGAGCACCGGGAAGACCACCGACAGGAAGCTGATCGGGATGAAGAGCAGCGAATCGATCGGCTTGTAGGCGGCGCCGTACCAGCCGGCCTCGGTCGGAGAGCGGATGGTGTAGAGCAGCGGCTGGTCGATCCGGAAGTAAAGGATCGTGAGCACGAACGTGAGCGCGAACGGCAGGCCCTTCAAGAACCATTCGCGGAGCAGCGGCCACTCGAAGCTCCAGCCAGGCAGGGCGATCCGCTTCGCGCCCAGAACCACCAGGAAGTAGACGCAGCTGAACGCGTACTGCAATGCGTAGGCCCAAACGTAAAAGCTGAGGCCTTGTTGCGACGCTCCGCCGTAGACGATAAGCGCGAGCAGCACCACGCTCTCGAGCACGACCGCCACGGCCTCGAAGCCCAGTTGCTGGACCGCGTAGAGGCCGTTGCGCAGCAAAGTCGAGTAAGAGGTCAGCACCATCAGGACGAAGCCGGGCAGGAGCAGGTTCTGGAGCCCCAGTGGGATGACGACGACCGCGAGCACGACCAGGCTGGCGAGCGACATCAGCAGGCGCAGCGACATCACGTTGCGGAGGTAGCGCTGGATCTCGGCGTGGTGGCGCGCGCCCTCGCGCACGAACAGGACGTTGAACCCGAGGTCGAGAAGGACGCTGGCGATCGCGGTCAGGTTCACGAGCGTGGTGAAGGACCCGTACTGGGCGGGGCTCAGGCGCCGGATCATGTAGACGACCGCGACCAGGGCGATCAAGCGGGCGACGACCTTCGCCGTAAGGATGATGACCGTGTTACGCAGCGCCCTGGAGCCGAGGCCGAGGCTGCTTGGCGCGGGTTCCACTGCTGAATCGTCGGCTGCCAACTGGGGCAATCGTAGATCGCTAGACTCGGGGGCCACATGACTCGTAAGCGATCTCTGAGCGGAATCCGAGTGACGGGCCGGTTCCACCTCGGCAACTATCTAGGAGCGGGCGTCAACTACGTCGCCTTGCAGGATGAGTACGAGTCGTACATCTTCGTCGCCGACTACCACACCCTGACCACCAAACCAAACGCACGCGACTTCACCGACGACCTGTACGAGATGGTGATGGACCTGATCGCGATCGGGATCGATCCCGACCGCACCGTCATGTACCGCCAGTCGGAGATTCCGGAGGTCGCCGAGCTGACGCTGCTGTTGAGCATGGTGACTCCCCTCAGCTGGGTTCAACGCGTGCCGACATTCAAGGAAAAGGTCCGCGACCAACCGGACAACGTGAACCTCGGCCTGTTCGAGTATCCGGTGCTCCAGTGCGCGGACATCATCATCGTCAAGGGCGATGTCGTGCCGGTCGGACGCGACCAGGCTGCACACCTGGAGCTCACGCGCGAGATCACGCGCCGCTTCAACCGCACCTACGGCAACCTTTTCCCGGAGCCGCAGATCGTGCTCAACCCTGAGGCGCCGCTCGTCAAAGGCACCGACGGCAAGGCCAAGATGTCGAAGAGCCTCAACAACATCGTCGGCGTCACCGATGACCCCGAGGTGATCCGGAAACAGGTCCACAGCATGGTGACCGACACGAAGCGCATCTACAGGTCGCAGCCCGGTCACCCCCGGTCCTGTAACGTCGACGCGCTCTACAAGCTCTTCTTCGACGACTGGGAGCATTACTGGGACCTCTGCCGCAAGGCGAAGATCGGGTGCAATGAGAAGAAGAAGATCCTCGCCGAGCGGATCATCGAGCGATTCGCGCCGTTCCGCGAACGGAGGGCGACGCTGACACGCGCCGACGTGGACCGGATCCTCCAGGCAGGGGCCGAGCGCGCCCATGACGTCGCCCACCAAACGATGGTCGAAGTACGCCAGGCTGTAGGGCTGCCGCCCTACCTGGATCGTTAACATTTGAGCTGGATGGCAGACGATGCGGCGCCGAGGCGAGTCACCCGCCGAACTTTTCTCGGGTGGTGGCTCGCAAGCCTGCTGACCGCGACGGTGATCACCGGTCTCGCGCCGATCCTCGTCTACTTCTGGCCGGCGCCTCCCAAGGGCCAGAGGAAGGGCCCGATCACGGTCTCCCTGGACAGACCGCTCGACCAGATCCAGGAGGGCACCGCGACCCAGATCCTCGCCCCGACTAGCCCGAACTCGGCGTTCGTCATGGAGGACGGCGGCGGCGACAACGCGGCCGGCGACCTCGCGTTCGGCGGCTTCGTCGTCAAGAGCAACGGCAAGGTCGAGGTGTTCGCCCAGAACTGCTCCCACCTCGGGTGCTCGGTCGCCTTCAACAAGGACGCCGGCTCATTCGACTGCCCGTGCCACGGCTCACGGTTTCACATCGACGGGACTGTGCTGCACGGCCCCGCGGCGTACCCGCTGTCGCACCTCAAGTGGAAGGAGGGCCAGCAGGCGAACGAGATCGAGGTCGAAGGACTGGTGCTGGGGTTCTAGAGATGGCGCTTCCACACCCTCGCGACATCCAGGTGGCGGTCGTCGACTGGCTCGACGAGCGCTATCCGTTCAGCAAGGCGGTCGACGAGGCCCTCTACCAGCGCGTGCCCAACTTCGCCAACGCCTTCTACTACTGCTTCGGCGGGATGGTCTTCATTCTGATCGTGTTCCAGCTCCTGACCGGGATCCTGCTGGCGCTGTACTACATCCCCGACGCCAGCGGCAACCCCGCGCCCGCGTACACGAGCGTCCAGTTCATCCAGAACACCGTCTATCTCGGCTGGCTGATCCGCGGCGTCCACTTCTGGAGCGCCAACATCCTGATCGTCATGGTCCTGATCCACATGGCGCGGGTCTACTGGACCGGCTCGTACCGCGCGCCGCGCGAGCTCAACTGGATGGTCGGCGTGATCATGTTGCTCTGCGTCCTGTTCCTTTCGCTCACCGGGTACCTCCTGCCCTGGGACACCAAGGCGTACTTCGCCACCGAGGTCACGATCAAGATCGCCGGCTCGGCGCCGCCGGAGCAGCTCGGCGCCTTCATCAAGGAGGTGCTGCAGGGCGGCCCGGTGGTCGGCCCGCCGACGCTGCAGCGCTTCTTCACGCTGCACGTCTTCGTGCTTCCCGCGCTTATCGTTCTACTCATGTACGTGCACTTCCGCTTCATTCGGGCGCACGGCATCTCGGAGCCCCTGTGAGCGCAAGAGATGTGACGACGGAAGGACCCGGGGCGGCCGTCGCCTCCCCGACCCGCGAGGTCGAGCTTCGCGAGCTCGACGGCCACGTCGGGCACACGCTCGAGCCGGAGTGGAAGCGGCTGCCGATCGGCCCCGACCACATCCTGTACCCGGTCGTCGTCGGACTTGCCCTGTTCCCCATCCTCATGGGCGACGCCGGGCACCACCTCGCCGACGACATGCCCGACGAGGAAACACACCCGTTCTTCCCCGACCACTTCTGGCCCTACCCGATCATCGCCGTGGTGATGCTGATCGCGGTCGGGCTCCTTTCCGCCTTCGTGCAGAAGAACCTTCAGCTCGAAGCGTCGGCCGACCCGCGGGCGACGACGATTCCGCGACCCGACTGGTACTTCCTCTTCCTGTTCCAGTTCCTGAAGCTCGGGCCCGAGCTGATCATGTCCCTGGTCATTCCGCCAGTGGTCATTGGGGCCCTCCTCCTGTTCCCCTTCATCGACGCCATCGCCGGCCCGCGGATGGCGCGGCGGCTCGGGTGGAAGAGATGGCCGGTACCAGGGCGGAACATCATCACGGGCACGATCTTCGTCGCGGCGCTGGCGTTCATCGCGTTTCTGACCCTGTGGGCCCTGGCGGGGCCGGGCTTCTGCCTGCCCTACTTCACGGGACCGGTCTGCGGCGCCTAGGTTCTGCTGTCGTAGAGCTGCTTGGTCAGCTCGATCTGCGCGAGGTGCTCACGCCCGTGGCCGTAGTTGGAGATCAGCCACTCGATGCCAGGCCGCGGCGGACGGCCGTCAGCTCTCGTCCTTGGCTCCGAAAGGTCTTCAGGCGTGAGGGCCGCGATCTGCTGGGCCATCTCCCGGTCGGCCGCGTCGATCATCTCCAGCAGCCGCTCCGCGTCCGACTCGGCCTTGAACTCCGAGTCGCGGTCGCGCTGCGTCGGGATCGAGCGCACGGAGCGGATCATCTCGAGCTCCGAGCCGATGGTGTGCGTCACCAGCACCGCGACCGAGTTCGCCTTCGGCAGCGGACGCCAGTTGAGCGTTCCTCGGTCGAGCCCGCGCACCTGGCCGCGCAGCTTTTCGTGTAGCTCTTTGAAGAGCAGCCCCAACGCCTTGACGACCGCGTCGCTCATACCTTCTCTGTGATCTTGTACTCCAGGTAGCGTCCCAACAGTAGTCGGGTGTGGGCTTCTAGCGCAGGCAGCACGCTCATCACGAGCCCCACCATCGGATAGAAGAAGTACTGCAGGTAGACGAAGCCCTTCTTCCAGAGCGGCCAAGACGCAGGCTTGGGCGGCAGCAGGCGGATCTCGAAATAGAGGAAGAAGATCACCGTCGACAGCGTGACGCCGAGCAACACGCCGGAGATGCCCCACAGCGTCTGCCCGAGGTCGGTGAGCGAGAAGTCGACGCTTACCCAGATCGGGACCGACGCCCCGAACATCAGCAGCACCGGCAGGAAGATCCAGTTCAGGTGGTTGAGGAAGAGGTTCATGAACCGCCGGATGCGCAGCACGATCGGGATCTCTGGGTGCTTGAAAAGCCGGGCCAGCACGTACGGCACGTCCGTGATCCCCCACGCCCAGCGCTTGATCTGGTTGTACTGGCTCATGTGCGTCGACGCGTAGTCACGCGAGTTGGGCGAGTCACCGTAGATCGGCAGCCAGACCGACCGGACGGAGAACTTCTTGCCGAAGGTGAAGAACGCCTTCCAGTAGAAGCGCGAGTCCTCGGGAATCACGTCTTTGTCCCAGTAGCCGACCTTGTGCACGAAGTCGAGGCTGCACGTGTAGCTGCTGAACGCGACCAGGCGGTGCGGCCTCGAGTGCAGGAACATCTGCCACTGCGAGGTGCTGGCGGACATGATCCGCACCGCCATCGGCACCTCCCAGATGTTGTTGTGGAAGAGCGGCACAGGCTGCCAGATCATGTAGTCGCGCAGCGGCTGGCGCACGTGGTGCCAGCTGATCCATGCGAAGTACTGCGGGTGGACGCGGTAGTCCGAGTCGAGGTCGGTGAGCAGGATCTTCGAGAGGTCGTAGCCCTCCTCGGTCAGCACCCGAACCATCCAGCGGCCGCCCCAGTTCATGGCCGCGGACTTGCCGACCACGATGCCCGGCTCGAGCGGGTCCTTGATGTGGTAGAAGCCGCGCAGCCTGCCGCCGAACTTCTCCTTGAGCCGGGCGATGTTCTCCCAGCCCGGCTTGTCGGTCTCGCGGGTGATGATCCCGACCATCTTCAGCTCGTCGGGATAGTTCGCGTCGACGATCGCCTGCACGGTGCGCTCGAGCACGTGGTAGGGCTCTGTGTAGGTCGGAATGACCGAAAGGTGGATGTACTCGAAGGGGTGCAACTTGCCTGAAGCCTCATCCTCCCGGCACTGGGCCAGCCAGTCCTTCCTGCCGTCTCGGCGCATGCGCAGGAGCGTGCTGTAAACGCCGGTCACGACGGTCACGGCACGCAGCACCCAGTAGGCGTCGAAGATCAGGACGACCGACGCGACGAAGATCGCGCCGGGGAGCTTGAAGACGATCGGGACCCAGGCCGGTGCCACCAGGAGAACCCAGGTGATGCCGCCCGGGAGGGCCTCGAAGAAACGGGCGCCGAACTGCCGTGCGGCCTGCTCCCACACCGGCGCCGGCTGCTGGGCTTGGACCACCGCCATGGCTCGATTATCGCCCGGGAATAGGAGGCGCCCCGCCGACCTTTTAGAGGGACATGAACGACATCCTCCACCACTTCGACGGCCTGACCTTTGAGGTCGACGTCCTGAACGCGTCCGAGCCTGTGGTCGTCGACTTCTACGCTGACTGGTGCCCGCCCTGCAAGATGATGGAGCCCGCCATCGAGCAGCTTTCCACCGAGTTCGCAGGCAAGGTCAAGATCGGCAAGCTGAATACCGACGACAACCAGGAGATCGCCATCCGCTACGGCGTCATGGGCATCCCTACGCTCGGCCTTTTCAAGGCCGGCAAGCTGGTCGACCGCCTGGTCGGCTACCCGGGCGGCGCCGGGCCCATCCGCCGGTGGATCCAGGCCAACGCGGAGATCACCACCCCCGCGAGCTGAACGACGCGGGGGCTAATGCCCCCACATCGCTCGTTCTGCGTGCTGCACGGTCTCGGGACCGTGCTCTCCGGTCCGGATCCGCACCGCGTCCTCGACCCCGAGGACGAAGATCTTGCCGTCTCCGACTTCGCCGTTCCCGGTCCGGCCGGCGACCGCCAGCTTGTCGACCACGGTGTTCACGATCTCCGACTTCATCACCGCCTCGACCTTCAAACGCGGCCGGAGCGAGATGTGCACTGCCGCGCCGCGGTACTTCTCCGTGTAGCCGCGCTGGGCCCCACATCCTTTGACCTCGGTCACGGTCACGCCCGAGACGCCGCACTCGTCCAGCACGTCCTGGACCTCCTGCAGCCGCTCGTGGCGGATGATCGCGACCACCATCTTCATCGCGTAGCCGCTTCCGTTGGCCGTCATGCCGGCGACACCTCCTTCTGCCCGGCGGGCACCGGTTCGTGCGCCGGGTGCGGGTTGACGGTCGGCGTGTCCGGCTGGCGGTAGACCCCGCCCGGCACCGGCATGAACGCCTCCGGGTAACCCCACATCCCGTGCTCGCTGATGTCAAGACCCTCCATTTCCTCCGGCGCGGTGACGCGGAGGCCGACGGTCTTCTTGATCAGCCAGAACAGGCCGTAGCTGAGAACGAAGACCGTCACGAACGAGGCGCCGACCGCGATGGCCTGCGCGCCCAGCTGGTGGAAGCTGCCGGTGTAGAAGAGCCCGCCCTGGCCGACGCCGTTGAACTTGGCCAGCGCCGGGACGGTGAAGAGGCCGCAGCTCAAAGTGCCCCAGATGCCGGCAAGCCCGTGCGCCGGAAGCGCGCCCACCGGGTCGTCCAGGTACTTGTCGATGGCGAGCACGCCGACCACGACGATCACGCCCGCGACCGCGCCGATGATGATCGCCGCCCACGGCTCGACGTAGCCGGACGGTGCCGTGATCGCGACCAGGGCCGCGATCGCGCCGTTGCCGATCATGCCCACGTCCATCGTCTTCGTGATCAGGTAAATCGTGGCCAGCGCCGCCAGGGCTCCGCCTGCGGCCGCGAGGTTGGTGACGACGATGATGTCGGCGAAGTGGAGGTTCGTCGCGTTGAGCGTCGAGCCCGGGTTGAACCCGAACCACCCGAACCACAGGATGAGGACGCCGAGCTGGGCGAGCGGCATGTTGTGGCCAGGGATCGCGTTGGCGCGCCCCTTCTCGTACTTGCCGATGCGCGGACCGAGCAGGAGCAGACCCGCGAAGCCCGCCGTCGCCCCGGTCAGGTGAACGACCGTCGAGCCCGCGAAGTCCTGCGAGCCGAGCGTCGCCATCAAGAAGCCGCCGCCGAAGAGCTGGTGGCTGATGAGCGGATAGATGACGGCCGCGAATGGGATGCCGAAGAGGATGTAGACGATGAACTTCGTCCGCTCGATCATCGTGCCCCACACGATCGCCAGCGACACGGCGCAGAAGACGAACTCGAAGAACCACTTGGCCGCGGCGGGCGCGGTGCTGGCCGCAATTGCCGGCAGGTTCATCTGCGAGCCGGGGCTGAAGGTCGGGAAGAACCCGCTGCCGCCGATCACGGCGAAGATGCCGCCCGCGCCGAACGCGAAGCCGAACCCGACCGCCCAGTAGGCGATCGAGCTCACGCTCAGGTTCGTCAGTACTTTGGCCACGACCGTGCCGACGTTCTTCATCCGGCTGAAGCCGACCTCGAGCATGGCGAAGCCGGCCTGCATGAACATCACGAGACAGGCGGCGACGATGACCCAGACCGTGTCGGCGGCAACGCCGGCAGACTGCGTCGCGGTCGGGTCGTCCGCCAGTGCGGCGACCGGGACCAGCGCGGCGAGCAGGCCGAGCGGGATGGCGAGCAGGTGTCGGGATCGGAGCAGCGATCTGGGCAACGACGTCACCTCCATGGCGTGATGTCGCAGAGCCTAGGAACCGCGCCACTCCCCAAAAAACGTGCGCACCGGCCGAATTGCATCGACCGACCTCGTGCCAAGCGCACGAGGAGGTATGGGCTGTTGACAAGTCGTTTTCGTGTCAAGCACACGGAAAGCAGGCGCCCGAGTTCGTTACAACTTCACCTGAACTCCGGCGGTCATGGTTCCTACCCTGATCCTGGGGCCCGCATAAATCTCTGGAATTCGTGGAGGGTGTTCATGGCAGTTGAGACAAAGTCCGTCAGCAAGACCAGTCCGCGCGAGGTGCTCGAGCGGGCGAAGGCCGACGGCGTCGAGGTCGTCGACGTCCGCTTCGTCGACCTTCCCGGCACGTGGCAGCACTTCAGCCTTCCTCTGGGCGAGCTGGACGTCGACAGCTTCAAGGACGGGCTGGGCTTCGACGGCTCCAGCATTCGCGGGTTCCAGTCGATCGACGAGAGCGACATGCTCCTCATGCCGGACCCGGACTCTGCGACGATCGACCCGGTCCTGTCGCACAAGACGCTCTTTCTGATCTGCGACGTCGTCGACCCGATTACGCGCGAGCCATACACGCGCGACGCGCGCTTGATCGCCAAAAAGGCGGAGGAGCACCTGCGCAAGTCCGGCATCGCGGACATCAGCTACTGGGGACCGGAGGCCGAGTTCTACCTCTTCAACTCCATCCGGTTCGACCAGAACGCCTTCAGCGGCTACTACTACATCGACTCCGAGGAAGGCATCTGGAACTCGGGCAAGAACTCCGAGTCCAACCTCGGCTTCCGGCCGCGGCACAAGGAGGGCTACTTCCCGGTGCCGCCGACCGACAAGCTCCAGGACCTCCGGTCCGAGATCATGCTCAAGCTGATCGAGGCCGGCGTCCGCGTCGAGGTGCAGCACCACGAGGTCGGCACCGCGGGCCAGGCCGAGATCGACATGCGGTTCGACTCGCTGACCCGCATGGGCGACAAGATGATGATCTACAAGTACATCATCAAGAACGTCGCCGCCCAGCACGGCTACGTGGCGAACTTCATGCCCAAGCCGCTGTTCCAGGACAACGGCTCTGGGATGCACGTGCACCAGTCGCTCTGGAAGGACGGAGCGAACCTTTTCGCCGACGCGAAGGGTTACGCCGGCCTTAGCCAGGCGGCGGTCTACTACATCGGCGGTCTGTTGAAGCACGCGGCGGCGCTGCTCGCCATCTGCGCGCCGACCACCAACTCGTATCGCCGGCTCGTGCCGGGCTACGAGGCGCCGATCAACCTCGTGTACTCGAAGCGCAACCGCTCGGCGTGCGTGCGCATCCCGATGTACTCGACGGACCCGAAGACCAAGCGGGTCGAGTTCCGCACGCCGGACCCGGCCGCCAACCCGTACCTCGCATTCTCGGCGTGCTTGATGGCCGGCCTTGACGGGATCAAGAACAAGATCACCCCGCCGGAGCCGGTGGACAAGGACATCTACGAGCTCGAGGGCGAGGAGAAGGCGAAGATCAAGTCGGTGCCGGGCTCGCTTGCGGAGTCGCTGGACGCGCTGGAGTCGGACCACGCGTTTCTGCTCGAGGGTGGCGTGTTCACGAAGGACGTGATCGACACCTGGATCGAGTACAAGCGCAAGAAGGAAGTCGACGCGGTCGCGCTGAGGCCGCACCCGTGGGAGTTCATGCTCTACAGCGACGTGTAGTCCGTAGACCTTTCAACTCCAAGGGCCTCGGCGCGAGCCGGGGCCCTTTCTCCTTTTCCGACGTTCCGATTCGGTGCATTCGCCGGCGATCGCAAGCATCACGGGTGGTTCAAAGGTGCATTCGCCGGCGATGGCGCTGATTACATGCCGAGCATCGCCCTGGCGCGGAGCGCGATGCTGATGGCCACCCGCGTCTCCGGGTCGTCCAGCTGCAGCCCTGTCAGCGACTCGATCCGTTCCACGCGATACGTCATGGAGTTGATGTGAATCCCGAGCTTGCGCGCGGCCGCGCGGCGCACCCACCGCGCCGCCGACAGCGCCTCCAGCGTGTCGAGCAGCGGCGTGTCCCGCGACTGCGCGTACCGCAAGAGCGGTCCGAGCAGTTCGTTGACGAAGCGGCGAAGAGCCTCGGGCGACTGCACCTCGAGCAGCAGCCGGAACGCGCCGAGAGAGCGATAGGAGGCGACGCGTCCTCGGCCTCCGGCCCGCCGCGTCAGCCGCAGCGCCTGCCGCGCCTCAACATGGGACCGCGCCAGCTCGCTGACCCCGTTGGCGAGGTTGCCGATCCCGACCGAGCCGGACCCAGGCTTCATCACCGGCGCAGCCGCCGCCAGGACCTGGTTCGCCAGCTTCTCCACCGCCGCCAGGTCGGCCGCGACGTCGTCCGGGATCAGGAACACAGCCGAGGCCGACCGGACGAGTGTCAGCGCGCCCGGCAGCCGGGACCGGATGAGGCCGCTGAGCGCGCCGTCGAGCCTGTCCTGACGACCGCGGGCTGCCAGCGCGGCCTCGGTCTTGTCGTCGTCGGGCTCGAGCACGACCACCCACGCTTTCTGCGGCAGACGGTGGCCCAGGCGCTCCGCCTGGCGCGCGATCCGCTCCGCCTCGTCGGCATCCAGGCCGCCGGCGAGCACCTCCTCGACCAGGTCGCCCCGCAGTCGCCGCTCGACCTCCGCCGCCGCGCGTTCCTTCGAAAGCTCGAGCGCAAGCACCGTCGAGCCATGCTCCAGGGCGCGCAAGCGACCTTCGGCGTCGATGGCATCGGTGTCGACGCCCACGGCGAGGAGCCCGAGCAGGTCCGCCCCGGCGCGCACCGGGACGACGTCGAGCGGCCGCGGCGGCCGGCCTGCGTTGATGCGCACCTCGCGCGCCGCCGCCCCCAGCGCCGGCGCCTGGATGCGGGCCGGCATCCCGTCCGACGATTCACCCGCTCCCCGAATGCGATAACCGTCCGGCGAGTACAGAGCGGCGCGGCCCCCCGCCAGCGAGCCGATGACCTCGAGGATCGACGGAATCCCCGCGCCGTCGAGCGACAACCTGGTGAATCGCTCGTGGGTGTCGTGCGAGAGCTGGATCTCGGCCAGCTGGACCTCGGTCCGCCGCTGGAGCTCGCTCCGCTCGAGGATGCCCGCGACCTGCGCAGCAATTGCGCGCAGAAAGTCGACGTCGGTCGATGTGAACTCGCGCCGCTCAGTGCTCTGCACGTTCACCACACCGACGAGTCGCGGGCCCGACTCGATCGGGACGGAGGCCATGGAGTGGAAGCGGTCTTCGTCGAG
>DATEGB010000059.1:0-3437 GCA_035280365.1 Candidatus Dormiibacterota bacterium
CGGTGGCGAGATCGACGCCAAACGGCTTCCAGAATGACGCGACCTGATCGCGCGAGCCGGTCGCAAACTCCCACGTTGCTCCGATCCGAGTCCTGTAGTCGAGCAGAGCCGCCGGCGTGTCCACGTCCGGATCGGTCGTTACCTCGGCCAGAGTCACATTCGCGGAAACTCTTTTCGCAAGCTGGAAGAACAGTGCGGTGTAAAGCGGGCACGTTTCGTGACAGGTGGTGTGAAATGCGCCAATGACGACGTCCTTGCCCGCGGTGCTGAACGAATTGAAGTCGCGAAGGTTCTGGTCGACAAGGGCGAACTGCGGCATGGGCACGAACCTGCCGGCCAGCTCGCCCAGGCCCAGGTTGACCTCGTCGTTGCCGGCGTAGACCGCGCCGGGAATCAAATTACCCGAGTGGATGCCAAGCAAAAGCGGTTCGACCTGGCCCGCGGTCACCGTGATCGAAACGCGCTCCACGTCGCCGCGGAACCTGATGTGCTCGTACCTCCCCACCGGAAAGGCGAGCACGAGAAGCTCGCTCTGCGAAGGTGCCGCCGGAACGGCTCCCGAAACGTTGCCAACGGCGACCCAGGTGCCATCGATCCGTTGCAGCGAAAGCGACGTCGCCGGAATTGACGTCGCTGATCGTCCAGAGGCGACGACGACCAGGGTTCCGGTGGTGGGTTGCAACTTCGGTAAGAGCCACAGCCCGACCACGGCCAGGGCCGCAATGACCGCCGCCGCAATCCAGAGAGTCCTGGGTCGGATCTACGCCACTACCCTTGGGGTCCCGGAGCCGCCGGGGCGGTAGGCATCCCATATCGCGCAGCGACCCGGTCGACGTACCCCGCGCATAGGTCCGCGATCTCCGCGCTTTCGATCTGAATCACGTTCTCGGCGTTGCTCTCACCACTGTGCGAGAGATTGAAGCTCCCGGCATAGACGTAGTCGTCCGCGACCAGGATCTTGGCGTGCATAAAATCGTGAGTCGTGCCTTTCGCGTACGGCGTTGAACGCTTGGAACCAAAACGTACGGCCGAGATGATGCTCTGAAACGCCGCTGTCTTCCAGGCCGCGCCCGCCTGGGTCCTCCACTGGTGCTGCACCTCGTCCATCTGAGTCGCATCGTACACACCGCTGATGTCGATCTTTTTCTGCTCCACGACCTCGGCCAGGGTGCCGAGAATCGGACCCGAGGTCATCACCGGTGAGCAGACGCGGATGCGCCTTTGCGCCGAAGCCAGCGAGCGCGACATCGCGTGGACGAGCTTGAGGCTGCGGCCCGGACAGAAGTAGGGCCGCACCCGCGTGCCATCGGCGAGCGCCGACCATGGAGACGAGCTTCGCCCCGACAGCGCCACCACAGGCTTGTCCCACAAACCCTGAAAGTTGACTGCGTAATCAGCCGCGATCTCGCCGGAAGCGACTGTAAAGATGAGGTTCTCTTCGCGATTCCACGAGTCGTTGGTCCAGTTCGCGGAGCCGGTGAGCAAAGTCGGAGCGTCGGTACCGGAGTCGCGAACGACGTACTTGTGATGCATCAAGTCCGGCACGCCCGGAATCGGTTTAACGTTGACGCCCGCCGCCTCCAGGCGATGCACGAACTCCCAGTCGATCTCCGGCGGCGGAGGCTCGGGGATCGCGAGCGCGTGGTCCTGGTTGAACATCAGGCGCACCGTCACGCCGCGTTTAACCGCCGCCTCGAAGGAGCTCATGAGGGTGTCCGCCGGCGACTGTTGGAGGCGGAGATCGTAGATGGCAATGTCCAGCGACCTGGTGGCGGCGTTCAAAAAAGAGGCCAGGCGCTGCGCGACCGTGTCGGCGGTTTGCCCGCCGTCGGTCATGAAATAGAAGTCGAGTGAGCTTATTTGGCGCCCGCCCTGGGTTCGCCGGTCTGCTCGCGCGGCTCCTGGAGCCGGACGGGGAGCGGTCGCGTCGCCATCTCCGCCGCCTCGTCGGGGTCGTCCGTGACGCTCATGAGCCTCAGGTCGTCGGGCGCGATCGCGCCGGCTGCGAGCACGTGGTCCTTCAGCCAGTCGATCAGGCCGCGCCAGTAAGGCGAGCCAAAGAGCACGATCGGGAAATGCTCGATCTTGCCGGTCTGCGCGAGTGTGAGGGACTCGAACAGCTCGTCCAACGTTCCGAAGCCGCCGGGAAAGATGACGAACCCGCGCGCGTACTTGACGAACATGTTCTTGCGCACGAAGAAATAGCGGAACTCCACGCCGAGGTCGACATACTTGTTCATCGACTGCTCATGTGGCAGCTCGATGTTGCAGCCGACCGACAGGCCGCCGGCGTCGTGGCAGCCGCGGTTGACGGCCTCCATGATTCCGGGACCGCCACCCGTGATCACGGCAAACCCGCGGTTGGCCAGCGCCGCGCCGAGCGCTATGCCGGCCTTGTAGTAAGGATCGTCATGCCTCGCCCGCGCCGAGCCGAACACGGTTACGGCTGGGCCGACGTCGTTTAGGGCGTCGAAGCCCTCGACGAACTCCGAGAGGATTCGCAGCACGCGCCAGGGGTCGGCGTGGTGGCTGAGCTCCTCGATGGCGCTGCGCTCGAGCAGCGTGCGGTCGGCAGGCGCCTGCTCGGACGGGACGACCAGGCGGCCGGCGCGACGGCGTTCGGATAGCTCCCGACGTTCCGCTTCGTTCATCAGGCCTCGGCGGTCGGTTCGGGGCTGGTTTCGGTCTCGGTTTCCGTTTCTCTTGTGCTGGCGGCCGCCACTGCGAGTGGCTTTGTTTTTTTGGCCGCCTTCTCCTCCCCGTTGGAGAGTACCGGCTCCGGCATCGCCGGCGCGGGTTCTTTCTTGGCCACCCTTGTCTCGACGGCGTGATCCGGCAAGTCGAGGGCCGTGTCGAGGCGCGACTTCAGCGAGGTCACCTCCGCCTCGAGCTCGCGGACCCTGTGCCGGTGGCGCATGTGCTCGGTGAAGTGGTGGAGGCTGTTGACCCAGTGGAACAGGGTGCCGGCCACCAGGACAAGGGCGAGAGGCACCAGCACGACCGTCCATAGCGGGATGCGGCCGAGGTGAAACACCGACCACCCGATGGTCACCGGCGTTGTGTTGCTGTACGCGAAAACGGTCGCGCCCACCCCCAGCGCCAGGCCGAAAAGGAGCGCGGAGGCGAGTACGAAACGCTGCCACATGTGGCTCAAATCGGGCACTCGGCGAAGGTTACTCCGGTTGATCGGCCGCTGATGACCCTTAACCGCGGCCGTCCGGTGCGATCCGCTCGAGGACGATCACAGGGATCTTGCGGGCGGTTCGCCGGCGGTAATCGTTGAACGCCGGCATCCGGCTCGCGTGCTGCCGGTAGAGGCGCTCGTACTCGTCCCCGTCGACCACTTTCGCTCGGGCGTCGAACCTGTCGCCCCGCACTTCGACCGTCACCTCCGGGTTGGCCACGAGGTTGTGGTACCAGGCCGGGTTTCTGGGCGA
>DATEGB010000060.1:0-22440 GCA_035280365.1 Candidatus Dormiibacterota bacterium
AATGTCGCCACGACCCAGCCGCTTCATCCCGGGCAGAAAGCTCCGCAAGGTGAGGAACGTGGCCGTCAGGTTGGCGTCCACCGTTGCTTTCCATCCCTCGATCGGGATCTCCTCGAGCGGTCCCGGCGCGACCAGGTTCGCTCCCGCGTTCGCGACCAGGATGTCGACCGGCCCGATCGTCTTTTCGACCTCGTTCCGCATCGCCTCGACCTGGGCGAAGTCGGTCACGTCCGCCACGACTCCCATGGCCTGCGCTCCGGTTGCCTCGATGCCGGCGCGGACCTCCTCGACCGCCGATCGGTCGCGTCCGTGGACCGCCACCGCGGCGCCTTCGGCCGCGAACAGCCGGGCGATGACGGCTCCAATGCCGCGGGACGATCCGGTGACCACGGCGACGCGGCCGTCGAGGCGGTTTCCCATCAGGCGGCCCTCACCAGTCGGACGGTGGGCACCGCGGCCGCAAGCGCCAGCGCGATACCGACGGCGACGGCCGCCATGGACCCCAGCGCGTCTGGCTTGACGGTCATGTCAAACACGACTCCAAGCGCCATCCCCACACGCACCAGCCAGGAGACCGCCGCCGCGCTCGCGGCCATCCGCCCCCGCATCACGCGGATGCCGGTGTAGGCGCCGGCGGCAGCGATGAGCACGTAGACGGTGAGCCCGACCGCGGCCCACGGATGCCAGCCAACCTGCGCGGCCATGTAGACACCTGGAACGAGGATCGCCAGCATCGTCACTGGGCCGAGAACGCGGTTGAGCCGGGTGGCGGCCGTACCTGTGCGCAGAGAGAACCCTTCCAGCGCCAGCAGCGCGAACAGCAGCATCGCGCCGACGATATGGACGAACAGGGCAATCGCATAGACGGTCATTTTCCGTTTCCCTCCAGCCTTTTTACCGACTAAAACTATTATGCCACTATAATTATTCTGTGGTCGGGTTGAGAGAACGGAAAAAGCAGCGGACGCGGCAGGAGATCTTCGAGGCGTCGCAACGACTGTTCGCCCGGCATGGCTTCGACGCGGTGACGGTGGCGGCGATCGCGCGCCAGGCCGACGTCTCCGAGATGACGGTGTTCAACTACTTTCCGACGAAGGAAGACCTCTTCTACGCGGGCATGCAATTCTTCGAGGAGCAGCTGCTGGACGCGGTCCGCGACCGGCCGCGGGGCGAGAGCGCGCTGAAGGCGTTCCGAAAGCGCGTGCTGGAGGGCGCGTCCAACCTCGACGCGAAAGAGCGTGCCGACGCGATTCTGCGCGCCGGCCGCATCGTCGCCGCGAGTGCCTCACTGCAGGCGCGGGAGCGACAGATCGTCGACGAATACACGCACCGGCTCGCGGAGGTGCTGTCCGGCGACATCGAAGCGAAGGTCGCGGCGGCCGGCATGATGGCCACGCATCGGGCGCTCGTGGACTACATCCGCGAGCGCGTGAGGTCGGGACGGCGCGGGCCGGGCCTGGCCGACGACTTTCGGGCGCAGGCCCGGCGCGCTTTCAGCCGCCTGGAGCGCGGCCTGGGAACCTACGCCGTCAGGCCCTGATCCTCAACGCCGCCTTCAAGTCCGAGACCCCGAAGTACGCGTTCAGCTTGCGCGCGCTGCCGGCCGAACCCGCGTACATGAACATGATGTTGATGCCGGCCTTGCCGAGCTTCGAGGCGAACCGGCCAAGGGTGCCCGGCGAGTCACCCAGCGTGACGACCAGGACCTCGTCCTCCGTCGTGTCCCAGCCATGCTGCGCGAGCACCTTTTTCGCTGCGGCCGGCTTGTCGACGACCATCCAGATGACGCCCCTGTCCCCCATCTTGCCGCCGGAGATGCCTTCGATGTTGATCTTCTTGTCGCCGAGCGCGGTGGCGATCTCGCCGAGGACTCCCGGGCGGTCGGCGACCGAAACCGTCAGCTGCTTGGCGCGTGGCATAGCCCCTTACCTCCTGCCTCAGATTGCCTTCGAAAACGGGGTCAGTCTAAGCGCGAACGGCTTCGAAGCCAACCCGCACGCCGAGCGCGACAAGGACCGTCCCGAGGAGCGCGTTGAGGCTCCGCGTCACGCCCGCGCGACGCAGCCAGCCGCCCAGACGCTCGACCGCGAATGCGTAGCCGGTCAGCCAGGCGAGCGTCAGCAGGCAGAAGTTGAAGCCTAGGGCGAGAAGGATGAGGAAGCTCGGGTGCGGGCCGGCGAAGGGCGGCAGGAGGCTGATGAAGAAGGCGACCATCTTGGCGTTGGAGAGGTTGCTCAGGAAGCCCTGCGCGAACGCGTGTCCGCTACGTGATCGTGCCACCGCGACCTCTCCGCGGCTGAGAAGGGTCCTGATCCCGAGGTAGGTCAGATATGCCGCGCCGGCGAGGCGGATGGCGAGGAACAGCGGCGCCGAGGCCATCAGCAAGACGGCCAGTCCGGCGCTGGTAGCAATTGTCCAGGTCGCCTGGCCCGCGGAGACTCCGAGCGCCGAGGCAACTCCGGCGCGGCGCCCGCCGGCCAGCGTGTTCCGGATGGTGAGCGCGGTGTCCTGGCCGGGGGTGCAGATGACCAGCAGCGACACGCCGAGGAAGGCCAGATAGGATCCGAGCCCGATCACCGCCTCACAGCATCGCGCACCTGGGCGACGATCGTGTCGGGGCGCTGCACGAGGTCGGCGGCGGTGAAGCGCAGCAGGCGGAAGCCCGCGTTCTGCAACCGGTTCTGGCGGCGGTTGTCCTCGACCAGGCGGTCGCGATGGTTGGCGCCGTCGTACTCGATGACGAGTCGCGCGGCCGGGTAGTAGAGGTCGGCTCTGCCGAACGAGAGCTTGACCTGCACCTCGGGACGTGGCAGGCCGGTCTTGATGAGCAACCAACGGAGTCGAGTCTCCATCGGCGACTCGGCCGGCTCGGCGAACTCGTCGAAGCGGCCGAGACCCAGCTTGAGCGCGGCATCCGCAAGGACGAGCGACTCGACTCGCGCGAGACGGCTGCGAAGGTCGCGCAATGTGCGGCCGACGCTCGTCGCCGGAAGACCTCGAACAGTCACGACGTCCACAGGAATCAGCGCGATGTGCCGAGCGACAAGGCCCGGCCGCGATCTGGTTCCGGATTTGGTCGGTGCCGCGACCTCGATTGGGTGGCAGGGATCGACGTCAAGGCGATGCAGCCACGCGGCGGAGAATCCTATGAACACGACGTGTGGCAGGTGGCGATGCCACGCATGGAGGAGCTCCCATGTGTCCTCGCGCCAGGTCGCCGAGCAGTAGATGCCTCTCCCGATGCGGCGCCAGGCCTTCCCTCTCAGGGCTTCGGCTGTGAGGCCCGCGGCCCTCGCTTCTTCGAGTGTGAACGGGCGCCGCGCCAGTTCGGGCCGAAAGTGCATCAGACGAGCGTGCCAAACAACGAGGCCTCCGCCAACCCAGCCTGTAAAGACCCGGTTTCGATCAAAACTGTAGCTTCAGGGGTCATTCGCCACCCGGTTTCGATCGAAACCGGGGGTCAGGGGGGTTAGGTCGAGGCGTAGCTCCGAAGCGCCGCCGACCGGCCCGTGTGGCGCAGCTTGTCCAGCGCCCCCCGCTCGAGCTGCCGCACCGTCTCGCGGCTCGTCCCCAGCCGGCGCGCCACCTCGTCCAGGGCCCGCTGGTGCCCGTCGGTCAGCCCGAACCGCAGCTGGATCACCCGCCGCTCCCTCGGCGCCAGCACCCGCAGCACGTCGTCGACCTGGTCCTTCAGGTCGGCCCGCATCGCGGCGTTGACCGGCGACTCGGCGTTCGCGTCCTCGATCAGGTGGCCGAGCTCGGTGTCGCCCTCCTCCCCGATCGGCGTCTCCAGGGAGACGGTGTCGCGCGCGGTCTGGCGCAGCGCCTCGACCTCGAGCTTGGTCACGCCCAGCTCCTCCGCGATCTCCTCGTCGGTCGCCTGACGGCCAAGAGACTCGCGCAGCCGGTCGGAGACGCGCGCCAGCTTGTTGGTCTGGTCGCCGATGTGGATCGGCAGCCGGATCGTGCGCGCCTGGTCGCCGATGGAGCGCAGGACCGCCTGGCGGATCCACCAGGTCGCGTACGTCGAGAACTTGAAGCCGCGCCGGTGGTCGAACTTGGCCACCGCGCGCATCAGGCCGACGTTGCCCTCCTGGATCAGGTCGAGGAGCGGCATGCCGCGGCCCTGGTACTTCTTGGCGATCGAGACCACCAGGCGCAGGTTGGCCTCGGTCATCCTCGCCCGGGCCGCCTCCGAGCCAGCCTCGATCTGCTTGGCCAGCTCGACCTCCTGCTCCTTGGTCAGCAGGCTGCCCCGGCCGATCTCACGCAGATAGGCGCCAAGGGCGTCGGCGTCGGCGTCTACGGGCTCGGCGGCCGGCGCCGGCCGCTGCTCCATCTCGGAGAGGACGTCGGCGACCTCGGGGGCGATCTCCTCGCCCTCGTCAAGCCACAGTGAAGCGGTGGTCTGGAGTTGCATGCAGGTCTTGTCTACCTCGTAAGGTGGTCTTTGAAACCCCGAATTCAAGGAGGTTGCCCGCATGAAGATCGCTTGCGTGCTCGGTCCGCAGTTCGAGGATTCCGAGTTCAAGGAACCGTATGACGCCTTGCGAAATTCCGGCCATGACGTCGAGATCGTCGGCCTGGAGGCCGGGACGTCCCTCGAGGGCAGCAAGGGCAAGGTCACGGCGACGGTCGAGCGCTCGTTCAAGCACGTCAGGCCTGACCAGTACGGGGCCCTGCTCATCCCAGGGGGCTCGAGCCCCGACAAGCTCCGCGCTCACGACGAGGCGGTGGCCTTCGTCAAGGCCTTCATGCGGGCGAGCAAGCCCGTGCTCGCGATCTGCCACGGCCCGCAGCTCCTGCTTACGGCCGATGAGTACAGAGGCCGCAAGATGACCGCCTGGAAGACGGTCCAGGGCGACCTCGAGAAGGCCGGGGCCAACGTCGTGGACCAGGAGGTCGTGGTCGACCGGAACCTGGTCACGTCCCGCCAGCCTTCCGACATTCCTGCTTTCATTCGGGAATCGCTGAAGGTCCTCGAGCAGGTGCCCGCCCGCCCTTAGTCGCGGTCTCACCGCACCTCGACGACGTCGTGCTCGGATGCGCCGGCCTGTTGGCGGCGCACCCGGGCGCCCTCGTGGTCACCGTCACCGCGGGCCGGCCGGGTCCCCATCCGCTGACCGACTGGGACCGCCAGTGCGGCTTTGCCGAGGGCGACGACGTCGTCGGCGCCCGGCGGCGGGAGGACCAGTCCGCCCTGGCCTTGCTCGGCGCGACACCGAGGTGGCTCGATTTTCTAGACCGCCAGTACGCCGACGGAAAGCCCCCAGACGCGGCGGAGGTGGCGAGCGCGCTGCGCCCAATCGTCGAGTTGGGGGCGCTGTTCGCGTCGCCACTCGGGCTCGTGCACCCAGACCATGTCGCCGTCGCCGCCGCGTGCGTCCGCCTTCGACCGGCGCGATGGATCGTCTACGAGGACGCCCTCTACCGCGCCAACGCCGGCGAAACGGAAGCCGCCGTCGCGGCTCTGCGGAATCACCGCCTCGACCTCGAACGCGTGAATGTGCCGGAGGCCCCCGCCAAGCGCTCGGCCGTCGCTTCCTACACCAGCCAGGTGCGCGGGCTCGGCGAGCTGCTGGAAGACGCCTATCGTCCCGAGCGTTACTGGAGCCTGGAGTTCAGGTGAGCTGGGTCACATTCGAGGTCAGGACGTCACGCCGGTCGCAGCTCGTCGACATCACCGAGCGCGTGGCGGACGCGGTCCAGCGATCCGGGATCGCGGACGGAGTGTGCCACGTCTTCATCCCGCACACGACGGCCGGGGTGACGGTCAACGAGGGCGCCGACCCCGACGTCGCGGCCGACGTCGCGTCGCACCTGGCCGAGCTCGTGCCGAAGGAGTCCCAGTTCGAGCATGCCGAAGGCAACTCCGACTCCCACATCAAGAGCATCCTGGTGGGGCAGTCCTGCACGGCGCCGGTGCGCGGCGGCAGGCTCGCGCTCGGGACCTGGCAGGCCGTCTTCCTGTGCGAGTGGGACGGGCCGCGGACGCGCCAGGTCGAGGTGGCTGTCTCGGCCCTCTAGGTCACCAGCTCCAGCTCCGTAAACGAAACGTCCCGCGGTGGGCGCGTAAGCGTGCTGTCATGCTTCGGCACGGGTGGGACACGCGGTACGCGCCGAGGTGGTGGGCAGCCTGCTGCGGCCGGAGTACCTGGTCGACGCTCGCCGCCGCCTCGAGGCCGGCGAACTGGATCCGGTCTCGTTCAAAGCGATCGAGGACCGTGCGGTCGACGACGCGATCGCGCTCCAGACCGCGGCCGGGATCGACGTCATCACCGACGGCGAGCAGCGCCGCTACGCGTTTTTCGGGCACCTGGTCGACTCGATGGCGGGGTTTGACAAGTTCGGCGGCTGGGCGATCCCCTTCCGCGACGAGAAGGGCGAGGAGCTCGTCTTCAAGCGGCCGGTCGTGGTCGAGAGGCTGCAGCCCCTGCGCAGCATGGCGGCGGAGGACTTCACCTACCTCCGGGCCCGGACGCGACATCCAGTGAAGGTGACGTTGATCAGCGCTCAGCAGGCGGCCGCGTACTACGACCCCGAGAAATCGAAAGCCGCCTACCCGACGCGTGACGCGTACCTCGCCGACATCGTCATGTACAGCCGGCGGGAGGTCGACGAGCTGGTCCGCCTGGGCTGCACTTACGTCCAGATCGACGCACCGCAGTACGCCGCTCTGCTCGACCCAGACCTACGTGACGGCTACCGCAAGCGCGGCAGCGACCCGGAGAAGCTCATCGACACCTGCATCGAGATGGACAACGCGATCATCGAGGATCATCCCGGCGTCACTTTCGGTATGCACATCTGCCGCGGGAACAACCAGAGCAAGTTCTACGCCGCGGGCGACTATGGGCCGATCGCGCGCATCTTCGAGCGGACGAAGTTCGACCGTTTCTTACTCGAGTACGACGATGAGCGCTCGGGTGGGTTCGAGCCGCTGAGGCACGTGCCGGAAGACCGCGTGGTCGTGCTCGGGCTGGTGACGAGCAAGAAAGCCGCGCTGGAACCCGAAGACGAGCTGAAGCGGCGCGTCGAGGAGGCGTCGCGGTACGTGCCAATGGACCGGCTCGCGCTGAGCCCGCAGTGCGGCTTCGCGTCGACCATGGAAGGCAACCGCCTCACGGCCGACGACCAGCGCCGCAAGCTCGAGCTCGTGGGCCGGGTCGCCGACGCGATCTGGGGCTGATTCTCCACTCGGGCAGCATCGGCGGCCCAGGGCCAGGTGACAACCCAGGGCGTTAACAGTACATTTGTTCGGTGATCGAGGCGGAGCTCGGGCTCAACACGGCGGAGCCCACCACCCTCGTGGTCGACCTCAACTGCGCCTTCGCCTCCATCGAGCAGCAGCACGACCCGACCCTCCGCGGCAAGGTCCTCGCCATCGCCGCCTACGCCACCGACGCCGCCACCATCGTGTCCTCGTCGCGCGAGGCCCGCGACCTGGGCATCAAGACCGGCATGAAGGTCTTCGAGGCCAGGGCCATCTTCCCCGGCGTCGTCGTCCGCGAACCCAACCCGCCGCGCTACCGCGACGTGTCGGACAGGCTCATCGAGATCATGCGGCGGCACAGCCCCCACGTACTGCGCCTGTCCATCGACGAGGCAAGCCTCGACCTCGCCGGCACGCCGGACCTCAAGCAGCTCGGCCCCGAGGGCGTGGCCAGAGCGATCAAGCGCGCCATCAGGGACGAGATCGGCGAGTGGGTCACCGCGTCCGTCGGCGTGTCGACTTCGATCTGGATGGCCAAGCAGGCCTCCAACCTCAACAAGCGCGACGGGCTCGAGCGCATCGACCACACAAACCTCGTCGCGACCTTCGAGCGGCTCGATCTCACCGACCTGTCGGGCATCGCCGGCGCGACCGCGCGGCGCCTGGCGAAGGCCGGCATCCACACGCCGGTCCAGTTCCTGCGCGCGACCACACCGCGGCTCCGCCTCGCCGGCATGCACCCCGAGCACGCCAGGGGATGGAGCATGCGCCTGCGCGGCTTCGAGGTCGGCGGGTTCGAGCACGCGACCCGCAAGAGCTACAGCCACTCCCACGTGATGGCCCGCGCGACGGCATCCCAGAAAGACCTGGAGGAGCTCCTCATGCGCCTGTCCGACATGGTCGGGCGGCGGCTTCGCGCGGCCAACAGGCGGGGGTCGATCGTCTCGGTCGGCGTCGTCTACCGGCCCGATGCCGGTCACTTCTCGAAGCAGGCCAAGCAACCACGCCCCGTCTCCACGGGCGACGAGATCTACCAGGCGGCGCTCAAGCTCCTCGGGGCGCGCGATCCGAGACGGACGGTCGGCACCCTCGGCGTCGGCCTTTCAGGCCTGACTGACGCGGACGCCGGCCAGCTGGACCTTTTCCTCGAGCCGCGGCAGCCGAAGGTCCAGCGCCTGGAGGTCGCGATGGACAAGATCCGCGACCGCTTCGGCGAGGACGCCCTCCAGCGCTCGCGCCTTCTGGGCAGGGCTCGGGTCGTCAGGGACCGGATCGCGTTTGGTAACACGGGCCATCCCGACGATGACAAATCCCAGCCAAAGTAGGAAGATCCGACGATGGCCTCCCGAAAAGAGGAGGCTGCAGGGGCCGCGTGGCAAGGCGCCGACCTCGACCGACCCTTACCAGGAGAAGATCCCGATTCTGGTTCGCTCGCCGAGGCGCAGCGCTGGCTTGCGGTCTATCACCACCTCGTCCATCTCGAGCAGGAGCTCCTCGACACGCTCGCGCGGATGATCCCGAGCATGCCTGACGCGGCCCAGAAGGAGGCGGAGGCGACGAACCTGCCCGTGCTCGCCGCCCAGGCCGAACGGTTCAGGCGCCGGCTGGCGTTCTGGCAGCGGCGGCGCGACGAGCTGGAGGCGAAATAGCCGCCACTGCGGACAGGCCGGCCAGGTCGTCGATCGCGGCCATGAATGGAATGCTGCCGTGGTTCGCCCCTGAGCTGGCGTGCGCGACCTCGTGCAGGATCACGCGCGCGAAGTGCCGCGGCTCGTCGAGGACCGAGCGCTTGACGACGATGTCGGGCGAGTCCCAGACGCCCTCGGTCTCGTAAGCCCCCTCGTCCAGGCGCATCGTGTTCGAGATCTTCACCTTCTCGACCCGTTTTGCGTGCCCGCCGGCCAGGCGCATCAGCTCCGGCAGAAGATCCCAGCTCTTGCGCTCGGCCTTCGTCAGTTTCGACGGGTCGACGAAGTCATAGAGGAAGGACGCGTTCCAGGCCTGGACAAAGCCGCTGAGGTCGAGGATCGGGTTGCCGTTGATGTCGCGCAGGCCCGCGAGGCGCGGCAGCATCTTGTCCGGAATGAAGACAAGCTTGTAACCGTCCTGCCTCGCCTCCTGCACCGTCGCACCCATCGTGAGCAGCTGATGCGAGGTCATGAAGATGGTCTTGCCTCGCGCCGCGAGGATGCGGATCGCCTGCTCCTGGACCTCGACCCAGTTGATCTCGTCGTGGTTGGTGCCCTGCGGGACGCGCTGCAGGTCCTTCGCGAGCGCGTCGACGACGTCGGCGGACTTGGCCTTGAGGAGGATCGCCTTCACGCGGTCCTGGTAAGCGCTGCGCCCGACGTTGCTCCGTTCGCGGTTGAGCGCTCGCTGGAGCTGCGCGGTCGTGGACGTGATGTTGAAGGAGAAGAGAAACTGCTCCTCCATGGCGACGCGCACGCCCTTGACGTAGATCCGCGCCGGCTCGTCGGGCTTCCGCGCCAGGACGCTGCCGAGCTCGGTCCGCTCCAGCTCCTTGTCGCCCGCGAAGCGCAGGAAGTAGTCGCGCGCGGACGCCATGTCCCGGTCGGAGAGGCCGCGCAGGACGAAGTCCGTGCCTTTGCGCCGTGGTTCAGAAGCCGGCGTGATCGCGGCGTGCAGGGTCTTGACGTCGGCGAAGTTGCTCTTGGCGGCGCGCCGCAATGTGACGTCGCCGTGCGGGCTCTTGACCGCGACGTCGACGTCGCGGCGATGAAACGTGGCCAGCGCGTCTTTCAGTCCGACGCCGAACTTCCCCACCACCAGGTCGGATCTGCGCCGCTTCTCCGGGTTCTCGTTCTGGGTCAGGTGCTGATAGCGAAGGCCACGGCCGAAGTCCGTGACGTGCCAACCGTCCCGGCGCTTGACGATCTCGGGCTCGGCCGTACCGGTCAGGGCGTGCTCGTCGAGCGCGTTGGCGATGACCTCGCGCACCGCCTCGGGGACGCCCCAGTGGTCGAGGATCTTCTCGACGTTGAGGTCGAAGAGCGCTTCGCCGCTACTTCGCCGCCCAGGCCTCGATTTCAACGCGATACTCGGGCGCGGCCAGCGCCGCCACGTAAACGAAGGTCGAGGCCGGCTCGTTGCCGCCCAGCCACGCGAGCAGGACCTCGCGCCGCCTGGCCATGTCCATCTGTCCGACGACGTACCAGTTCAGCTTGACGACGTCACCGACGTCCATCCCGGCGGCCTCCAGGTTGAGGCGGACGTTCGCGAGCGCGAGCTTGACCTGCTCGATCGGGTCGTCGGGCACGTTGCCGTCGCGTGTGCGCCCGACCTGGCCCGCGATGGCAAGCCATGTTGCGCCGTCGGCGACCTCGACCTGGTGGCTGTAGGCGCCGATCGGCGGGTGAACGCCGTCCGGGTTACGTCGCTTCGGCGGCATACGTGAGAAGTATGTTGCCGTTGCGGAAGTCCCGGCGGTCGAGCAGCCGGAGCGGGATCCGCCGCGTGGCGGAGCTCGCGATCGACCTGCCCGAGCCGATCAGGACGGGATTGAGCATGATCCGCAGCTCGTCGAGCAGGCCCGCCTCGAGCAGGCTCGTCGTGAGGACCGCGCTGCCAAGCACCAGCAGGCGTCCGTCGGCCGGCAGGTCTCGCGCGTCCTTGACGAGCGTCGTGTTGGTCCACGCCGGCTGGGGCGCGTCCAGTGTCCGCGAGACGACGATCTTCCGCGCGCCGTTCATCCGCGAGGCAACTTCCGGATCCGAGCGCGCGGCCTCGTCGCTCGGCCAGTACCCGGCCATCCCTTCGTAGGTGGCGCGCCCGAACACCAGGGTGTCGAACTCGTCGAGCTGCTCGGTGGCGAAAACGTTGAACTCGTCGTCGGTGCGGTGCCACTCGATCTCCCAGGGCTTGTCTCCCTCGAAGAAGCCGTCGAGGCTCGTCATGATGAAGCTCGCGATCACGCCGCCGCCTCGCACTCGACACAGGGTTCCTCGACGACCGGCGCCGGATCGACGGCGCGCGGCCGGAGGACGACCACCGCGACGACCAGGGTCACGACGAGTACCGCCGTGCACACGGTCCACGCGAAGTGGAAACCGCCGGACAGCGCGGCCGCCTGGTCCACCCCATCCCGCACGAGGTCGAGCGTACGACCGCCGGCCACGGTGGCGAGTGCGGCGAGACCGAAGGCGCCGCCGACCTGGCCGGTCGTGTTCAGGAGGCCCGAGGCGAGGCCCGCGTCCTGCGGCGGAACGTCCGCCATCGCGATCATCGTCAGCGCCGGGAAGCACAGGCCGCCGCCCAGGCCGAGCAGGGCCATCGGGACCATCAGGTTCAACACGTAGCTCGGGTGCACCGGGCCGAGGGCGACCGCCGCCAACGCAATCCCGGCGACCGCCAGGCCGGTGAACAACATCGGGGCGGCGCCGAAGCGGCCGATCAGCTGCGCCGAGAACCGGACGGAGAACAATGCCATCACGACCGCGACCGGCAGGAACGCGAGGCCGATCGCCATCGGCCGGTAGCCCTGGACCCGCTCGAGGTCGAGCGAACCGAGGAAGAAGAACCCGAGGAACGAGGTCGACATCAACGCCTGGACCAGGTTGGTGCCGGCGACGCTGCGCGAGCGGAAGATGCGCAGGGGCAGGATCGGATTGCGGCCGCGCGCCTGGCGGACGACAAAGCCGGCCAGCAGGGCGGCCGTCACCGCGCCCAGGGCGGCGGTGCGGACGGAGACCAGCCCGTAGTCCGACGTCTGGACGATCGTGTAGACGCCGAGCATGAGCGCGGCCGTGACCAGGATCGCGCCGAGGGCGTCGGCGCCATGAGCGAGGCCGATTCCTTTGTCGTCGGCGAGGAGCTTCGCCGACACGACCGCGGTCGCCACGCCAATGGGGAGGTTGACGAAGAAGATCCAGTGCCAGCTCACAGCCTGCGTGATCAGGCCGCCGGCGATCAGCCCGACCGCCGCTCCAGCCGAGGCGACAAAGCTGAACACGCCGAACGCCTTGGCGCGCTCGAGCGGCTCTGGGAAGAGGGTGACGATCATGGCGAGGATCACCGCCGAGCTCACAGCCCCGCCGACGCCCTGGACAAACCGCGCCGCGATCAGCATCGGCTGGGCGAACGAGAGGCCGCACAGCACCGACGCCGAGGTGAAGACGGCGAGTCCCGCGAGGTAGACGCGCTTGCGTCCGACCAGGTCGCCGACGCGGCCGGCCAGCAGGAGGAGGCCGCCGAACGCGATCAGGTAGGCGTTCACGACCCAGGCCAGGCCTGACTGGCTGAAGCCGAGGTCCTTCTGGATCGAAGGCAGCGCGACGTTGACTATCGTCATGTCGACGACGATCAGCAGAAACCCGGTGCAGAGGACGATCAGTGAGAGCCAGCGTGAGTTCTTCATGCCTGTTCAGACCTTTCGAGAGGGCGAAATTCATCGCCCAAAAACGATGAGTTTCGGGCGGCTATTCCGTCTTAGCCCTGATGGTCAACGTGAGCTGCGCTCGGATTCAGGAGCCAGACCTCGCCGCGATCCATCAGCTGGCGCACATGCAGCTCTGCGCCCGTCGATGCGGCCGCGAGCTGTGCTTCACCGACGCGAGCGAAGAGCTCGTGGCGCTGATCGAACTGGTCGGCCTGGGCGAAGTCCTACGCGTCGAGGTGAAGCGGCAGGCCAAAGAGCGGAAACAGCCTGACGGTGTCGAGGAAGAAGGTGAATTCCCCGATCCGCCCGTCTGACACGTCCAGGACCTGCAGCGCCCAGGGCATGTAGCCGCCGTTCGGGTCGGGCTTGTACTGGCCGAAGGTCGGCATGCCGTTGGCACTGAACGTGGGGATCATCCGCGAGCCTTGGCAGAGGATGCCGGGGCCGAACCACCATGTCAGGATGTCGTCCCGGCCCGCGAGCCACATGTCGAAGGGCGGCATCGACTGGGTCGCATCCTCGCGGATGAGGGCCGTCAGCAGCTTCGGGTCGTAGGCCTCGAACGCCGCCACGTACCGCTCGAGCATGGCGCTGTCGGCGTCGCTCAACGGCCGGGGAGTCGCTTCACCGCCGTCGGCCTTCGCGAGCGTGCCGCGGGCGCGTTGCAGGGCGCTGTTCACCGACGCGACCGACGTGCTGAGCAGCTCGGCGACCTCGGACGCCTGCCAGTCCAGCACGTCGCGCAGGATGAGCACCGCGCGCTGCCGGGCCGGCAGGTGCTGCAGCGCCCGGACGAACGCCAGACGGATCGACTCGTTGGCGACCGCGACCTCGGCCGGGTCGCGCTCGGGCGCGACCAGGTGCAGCGGAATCGGTTCGAGCCAGGAGACCTCGGTTGGGATGTTGAGGCTCGACTCCACGGGCTCGCGAGCGGGGCCCAGGTCCATCGGCGTCGTGCGGCGCTCCTTGCTCTTCAGCATGTCAAGGCACACGTTGGTCGCGATGCGGTAGAGCCACGAACGGACCGCGGCGCGGCCCTCGAACTGGTCGCGGCTGCGCCATGCGCGCACGAACGCGTCCTGGACCGCGTCCTCGGCGTCGAAAGGAGAGCCGAGCATGCGATAGCAGTACGCGGTGAGCTCAGCGCGGTAGCCGTCGAGCTCGCCGAACGCTTGAGCGCCTGTGATCGTCGCCTGGGCCATTAGAGTGTCCCGCCCCCGAACGTCCGCGCATCTTTGCGGCCTAGACGGCCGGGCGTCTGCGGCGCTGAAGCCTGCGTCAAGGGGCCCGGCGCTTCCTCGTCACGCATCAACAGATGCGCTCCTCGTCGCGCCACCCTTTCCTTGGCTCCGGCCGTCTATCCCGCAAATCTGCATCGGACTTCGGGAGGCGTGCCACTCCAACCGATTCTAGAGAGGAGCGGTCAGGCGGTTTCTGCCTATCGCCCATCGCCGGCGATTGGCGCTTTGAACGCGCGTTGAATGGTGCGTTCGCCGGCGATCGGTGCAATCACGTGGCCAGCGACAGGACCAGGAGGGCTTCGCCGACGTGGTACGGCACGATGTTGGCGATGCGGCCGTAGGGGATCGGGCGGACGAAGCGGTTCCAGGCCAGGATCGCGTCCGAGTAGAAGAACAGCAGCGCTCCGACGAGCCCGACCAGTGACCCGCTCGCCCCGGCGGACGCGACCATCAGCACGAAGACGGTGACGTAGGCCAGCACCGGCCAGACGAGCGACGGCTGCTTGTCCCGTACCGCGCGGACGATGGGCGGCAAGAAGATCGCCACCGAGACGAGGGCGATGACCACGGCCACAGCGAGCAGGCCGAGGTGCAGGCCGCGGACGAGAAAGCCCGCGATGTAGGCCACGTGCTCGACCAGGGCGGCGATCAGGCCCGCGAGGAACATGTCCCGCGGCAGCATCAGGAAGACGTCGCTGGCGAGTCCCAGCACGAGGGCGACGACGAAGAACCACCTCTGGGTCGGGTTCGTGGCCCGCAGCGTGAGGGCGACCGCGATCAAACCGACCATGACCAGCGGTTTGGCGGCGTACTCGAGGGTCAGGGACGATCGCTGGACCGCGATCCAGTCGGCGACCGCCGCCGCTCCGGTGGCCACCAGCAGGACGGCCGCGGCCGCGTTCACACCCGGGTCGCGGTGGGGTCGGTGAAGTAGCGCTGCAGAGTCGGTCCGATCCAGCCGGCGACCTGGGCGGACGACGCCGAAGCGAGGGGCTCGACCTTCACGACGTAGCGAAGCATGGCGATTCCGACGAGCTGGCTGGCGGCCAGGCTCGCTCGCACCTGGGGCCGGTCGAGCTCCAGCGCCTGCGCGACGCGCGCGAGCACCTCACGCGTGACGAAGTCGCGCATCAGCGACGCGGCGCTCTCGCTCGTGACCATGGAGCGGACGATGGCGTGGGCGCGAGCGCCCGCGGGGGAGTCCCACACCTCGATGAAGAATCTCGCCACGCGCTCGCCAAGGCCGTCGAGTCCGGGCTCGAGCAGTGCGGGAATGGCCGCCGCGGGGTCGAAGGGGAAGTCCATCGCAGCCGAGAAGACGCCGTCCTTCGACTCGAAGTAGTGGAGGACGAGCTTCGGGTCGACCCTGGCCGCCGTGGCGATGCCGCGGATCGTCGCCCCCTCGAACCCATGCCTGGCGAACTGGGACCGGGCGGCGCGAAGGATCTTGTCCCGCGTGCCTCCGGCCCCGGGCCGCCTACCGGTTCGCGGCACGGACGGTGAACCGGGACACCGCGATGAGGATCAGGCCGGCCAGCAGCCACAGCGAGAGCACGAAGACCGGTTCGGAGACCCCGGCGCCGTCGAAGTAGAGCGCGCCGCGGATCCCGCTGAACAGCTGACCGGCCGGCATCGCGGGCGCGAAGAAGCGATACGCGTCGGGCAGCAGTGCGCTGCCGATCGGCCCACCCGAGCAGACGAGGTCGAGCAGCACCGCCACCAGCGCCGCCAGCGCGACGCCGGGCCGGCCGAGAAGACGGCCCATTCCCACGATCACCATGCCGACGGCGGCCGAAGCGAGAGCAACCAGCGCCGTGGCGCTCCAGGACCCGCCGCCGTAGTCGCCCGCGATCCACGTCGCCAGGCCCATCGCCACCGGCGCCGCGACGAGTGCGTAGACGGCGACGAGGCCCACCGAGGCAAGGAGGCCGGCCTCGCGGCGCAGCCCGAGCAACGCGTTGACGATCAGGGTCGAGACCAGGATCGCGAGGACGACGAAGAAGAGGATCAGGCCATGCGGGTCTCCGCTCGCGAACGGGTGGACGGTTTCGACGGTAAGCGGCAGTCCCGACTTCTGGAACACGCCGGAGAACACCGCGGTCACCACGCCCGTGACGCCATCCCCTGCGGCGCCGGCGACCACGAGCCGCGGCGAGGCAGGATCGAGCACCATGGCGGCGACGATGTCGCGCGAATCGATCGCGTCGCGCGCAGCCTTCTCCGAGTCGTAGGTCGTGACCCTGAACGGACCGCTGGGCACGAAGACGGCCGTCTGGGTCTGGCCACCCTGCACGGCGACGATCCCGATCGGGATGTCGTGCGGCTGGGGGCTCTTGATCGCCGGGCCGATCAGGCCGATCAGCGTCACGAGCGCAAGGAGCCCCGCCACCAACGGCTGCACATAGGTCTCCGCAAACTGTCTGGAATTCTTCACGCGTAGAATTCTACGCGTGGTGAATTATGCTGTCAAGCCTCAGGCACGAGCTCCATGGTCACGATGCCGGTGGCGAACCGTTTCGAGTCGACCAGGTTCAGCTTGCGGAGGCCGTCGCCGTCCTGAAACAGGTGATTGCCGTGCCCGATCACGATCGGATGGACCATGAGTTTGTAAAGGTCGATCAGGTTCTCGCGCATCAGGGCGTTGAACAGCATCGCGCTGCCCTGGAGCAAGAGGTCGTGACCGGGCTTCTCCTTCAGCTTGCGCACCTCGGCGACGACGTCGCCCTTGATCGGAATCGAGCCTGTCCATTCGAGCTTGTCGAGGGTCGAGGTCACGACGTACTTCGGCATGGAGTTGAACTTCACCCCGAACTCGCCGGTGCCCTCCATCGTCGGCCACGCCTGGGCGAAGCCTTCGTAGGTCTTGCGGCCGAGCAACTGTGCGTCGGCGGTCGCGAGCTCGTCGGACTTGAACTGAAGCGCCTCGTCGTTGAAGTAAGGGAACGACCACTGGCCGGGGTCGTCGAAGATCCCGTCGAGCGAAACGTACTCCGTGGCTACAAGTCGCATGTGAACCTCCTTTGCCGCCTTCAGACGATGCCGAGCCTACGAACTAATCGCCAAGCGCGGCCAGGAGGCTCCGCAACTGCGCCGTTTGCCACTGCTGGAAAGACAGTCCGACGGAGTCCAGCGTCTCAGTGATCTTCACGACGGGGATCGCCGCCGCCTTTGCGCGGCCGACGACGTCCTCGACCTCGGCCGTCGAGTTCTGAGCGTTGAAGACGAGGATTTTGATCTCTCGGTTCGCGACCTGGCGCAGCACCGTGGCCTTGTCCGCGGCCGTGGGCTCGGCGCCCACGCTGATGGCGTTCAGGTAGCCGGGCGGCGTGACGAGGTCGAGGCCGGTGGCCACGGCCAGGTAAGCGAAGATGCTCTCGGTCGCGCCCACCTTCGTCCCCGCATGTTTCGATTTGATGGCCTCGATGGCGTCGTGGTAGTCCTTCAACCCCGAGGTCTTGAACTGTGCGGCGACGGCCGTCGTGCCGAGGTCGGACGCGATGCGGTCGATCACCTTTTCGACGTAGGCCGGCGAGTACCAGAAGTGAGGGTTGTCGCCCTCCTTCTTGCCGAGCAGGTCGCTGATGACCAGGGTCCTCCGGGCTGACACCGGGTTCGCGTCGAGGAGCTTCTGCGCCCACGTGTCGTAGCCCGCGCCGTTGACGATCACGTACTGCGCCTGGGCCATCAGGCGCGCGTCCGCCGACGTCGGCTCGTAGTCGTGCGGGTCGGTCGCGGGCTTGATGATGATGCTGGTCACCTGCGCGCGGTCACCCGCGGCCTGGGCGGCGATGCTGCCCCAGAAGTTCTCCGCCGCCACGACATGGACTGTGCCAGGGGCGCTTGAAACCGGTTGGCCGAATACCGCGCAGGCGCTGAGCAGCAGGAGTGCCGCAGCCGCGGCGGTGACGCGCGGCGCGCGGGAGGCAAGGTAGGCGGCGAAGGCGAGCGCCGTGATGAAGAAGCTCGCCGGGTACGACATATAGAAGGACAGGACCAGCCCGCCCCAGACCACGGCGACCGCGATGACCGCCGAGAGGGCCAGGCCGAGCCACGGGCGCGCAGAGAGGTTCCGGGCGACGGCGGCGGGCGTGACCATGAGGGCGAAGATCAGCAGCGCGCCCACCGCCTGGACCGACACGGCCACGGTCACGGCGACCAGGACCAGGAACAGCGCGGTCAACGCGCGCCCGGGCACGCCTCGGGTGACGGCGACCTCCGGATCGACGCTCAGGAAGAGCAGAGGGCGGGCCACGGCAAGCAGCACGACCGAGGTCACGACGCCGGCGATCGATCCGACCGCGACCTGGGCAGGCTGCAGGCCGAGGATCGAGCCGAACAGGATGCTCACTCCAAGCGTCCCCGACCCGGCGCTGAGCGAGGAGGTGTACAGGCTCAAGAACAGCACGCCCAGCCCCAGCACCCAGGCGAACAGCGTCCCGACCGCGATGTCGCGGCCGCGACCCCGGCCGCCGAGCGTGCCGATCGCGAGGGCGACGGCGATGCAGCCGGCGAACGCGCCGACGAGGATGTTCAACCCGGCCAGGAGGCCGCCGAGGCTGCCGGTGAACGCTGTGTGACCGAGGGCGTCGGTCGTGAAGACCTGGTTCCGCAGGACGACGAAGTAACCGACGAGCCCGGCGGCCACTGCGATGCAAGCGCCGGCGAGGAATGCGTTGCGCATGAAGTCGAGGGCGAGCATGTCGTGCAGGCTCATGCGCGGACGAGCCTCCAGGCGCGTACCGCCACGTACGCGGCGAACGCGAGCGTGGTGATGAAGAAACCGACCGGGAACGGGCTGAAGTACGCCAGCGCGAGCCCGAGCCACGTGAAGGCGACCGAGAGGACCGCGCTGAGGATCAAACTGCGAGCCGGCTGTGCGGTGAGCTGCAGGGCGGTGGCGGCCGGGGCGACCAGCAGGGCGAAGATCAAAAGCGTGCCGACGATCTGGACTGTGATCGCGACCGCGAGCGCGAGCACGACCAGAAAGCCGAGCGAAAGCAGCCGCACCGGCACACCGCGCGCCTCGGCGACGTCGGGGTCGACGGACGCGAAGATCAGCGGCCGGCCCATCCACGCGAGCACCGCGAGGCCCACGACCGCGACCGCGAAGGTGACCTGAACGTCGCGGTCCGAGATGCCGAGGATGGAGCCGAAGAGGAACGCGTAGACGCCCTGCGCGCTGCCCGCGTAGAGACGGACGAACAGGAGGCCGAGCCCGAGCGAGAAAGCGAGGATCGAGCCGACAGCCGCGGACTCGGCGCGGTTGCCGGCGTCGACGGCGCGGCCTCGCCAACCGATGCCGACCGCGGCGGCCACGCAGAACGTGACCAGGCCTGCGACCGGGGACAGGTGGACGAGCACGCCGGCGGCGGCGCCGGGGAAGCCGACCTGGGAGAGCGTATGGGCGACGAAGCTCTGGCCGCGCAGGACGACGAAGTAACCCGCCACGCCGGCGAGCAGCGCCACCAGGGTGCCGGCGGCGTAGGCGTTTTGCATGAAGTGAAAGTCGAGAAGTCCGCCGAGCATTTTTCAGTGCCCTTCGGCGTGGTGGCTGACCGGCTCGTACTGGCCGACCACGACCAGCCGTCCGTCGCTGGTCTCCAGGACCTCGACCGGCGCGTCGTAGAGCTTCGAGAGCGTCTCGGTGCGGATCACGTCGCGCGGAGCGCCGGCCAGGACGTGGCCGCCCGCGACGTACACGACCCGGTCGATGAACGGCAGGATCGGGTTGACGTCGTGCGCGACCAGCAGCACGGTCACGCCGCGGGTCCGGGAGAAGCCCCGCACCAGCTCGGAGATGGCCTGCTGGTTGTTGAGGTCCAGGCTCTCGAGTGGCTCGTCCAGGGCGAGCATCCGCGCGCCGCTGACCAGGGCCTGGGCGATCAATACCCGCTGCTGCTCGCCGCCGGAGAGCTCGCCGACGGGCCGGTCACGATAGCGGGCCGCGCCGACCAGCTGGATCATCTCGTCGACCCGCGTGGTCGTCTCCGCGGAGGGGAGCGAGACGCCCCACCGGTTGCCGTCGAGGCCAAGGCGCACGAGGTCTGAGGCGCGGATGCGCAGGTCGGGGTCGAAGCGGCGGCGCTGTGGCAGGTAGCCGATGTCAGTGTTGCCGCGGCGCACGGGGCGGCCGAACACGGTCACGCTGCCCAGGCTCAGCGGCACCACGCCCAGGAGCGCCTTCAGGAGCGTGGACTTGCCGGCGCCGTTCGGGCCGAGGATGGCGACAAACTCGCCCTCCTCGATCTCGAGGTCGACGTCGCTCCAGACAAGCCGCCCGCCGAGACGGACGGCGGCGCGCGAGAACTTCACCGCCCACGGCATGCGCAAGAGTATTGCACAACCTACTTGCGCAAGCCGCATGCGGTATGCTCGTGCCAGGTTGCCTCGTCCGAGCCCTGTCACAGACGAAGTCCGCCGCCTGTTCGAGACCCAGGAGCGCCACGCGTGGTCGCTCGACGAGCTGCTCGCCTCGGTCCGGGCGTCGCTTGGCTCGGCCGACTACTCCTCCGTGTTCCGGGCGGTCAGCCAGTTCGAGCGCGAGGGCGTGCTCGACCGGATCGACCTCGGCGACGGCAGGGCGCGGTTCGAGATGCGCGAGGACCACCACGAGCACATCCGCTGCGAGCGGTGCGGACGCGTCGAAGAGGTGCCGGTGTGCGTCCTCGACGACGCAGCGGCGCAGGTGCACAGCCTCACCGGCTTCAAGGTCACGAGCCACCGCGTCGTGTTCGGCGGGCTGTGCCGGGAGTGCTCGCCTAGGTCCTGAGCGCCGCCGTTACTGCAGCGGGTAGGGAGACTGGAACCAGTACGGTAGGTCGTCGACCTCGATCGCGACCACCCACTTCACCCACCAGAACCCGCGACGGTCAGGCGCCACCAGGCGCGCGGGAAAGCCGTGGTCGGAGTTCAACGGCTGCCCGCCGAAGCGCGTGGCGAGCAGCAGCTTGCCGGCCTCCTCGATCGGGAAGCGCCGGTCGTAGCCCGTGCGTGAGGCCACGCGCACGCTCGCGCCGCGAGTGGCGCCGAGCAGCCTGTCGAGGCGGACGCCCGACCACTCCTGCGTCGAGTAGAAGCCGCCGGTGCAATCGAGCGTGCAGGTGATGCGGTCGTCGAAGGCGAGAAGCTCGGCGTAGGTGAGCTCGCGTACGCCGACGCGGAGCGTCCAGCTCGAGGCGTCGATCTCCGGGATGGCGTCGAACATCCACGAGCTGACAGGCATGGCCGGCGGGTCGAACGACCCCGCCTCATAGCTGCCGGTGAACCTGCGCTGCTTGCCGGGAAGCCCGGCCGCTCGGACCACGAGCTCTGTCGACCCGTAGACGGCGCCGGCCACCGCCATCACGCCGGCCGCGCGGAGGAACGTGCGCCGCGACACGTCCGCCGGCCGCAGGCGGACTGGCCGGGCGATCACGTGCCAGGCTGCGAGCGGGACCGCGACCAGGGCGGCGCCGACATGGACGTCCATGGCCGTCAGCCAGCCGGTCCAGAGCCACACGCCGGTCGAGTGCGCCAGCCCGGCCGCCAGCGAGACGAGGACCAGGGCGGCGAGGACAATTGAGACCCAACGCCCCGGCCTTGGCTTCGGCCGATCGAGGGCGCGGCGGGCGATCATCGACTTCCAGGGCAGCAGGATGAGGATCGCGACGCCGCTCGTGGCGTGGACGACGAGGGACCAGCGCGCCGGGACTGTGCCGTACGCGAAGGCGAGCCAACCGGTGAGGAACGCGGCCGCGACCAGGATGAAGAGCGCCGCATTCGTCCGGGCGCCGACCCGCATCTACGTACTCTGCGCTTTCTCCCTCCCCACGGCCGCCAGCATTGCGTCCCGGAACCTGTCCTGGTCCGCCGCGGGCAGGTGCCGGAGGGCCTCCGGCGGTTCGAACAGGCGGTGGATGAGCCTTTGCCGCAACTGACGCCCTTTCGCCGTCACCGTGAGGACGTTGACCCTGCGGTCGGCGGGGTTCGGCCGGCGCACGACGAGCCCGCTCTCCTCCAGCCGGTCGGTCGGGTCGACGACGGTCGAGGGGTTGCAGTGCAGGCGGGCCGCCAGCTCCTTCTGGGATATCGCATGGTCCGGGTCGAGTTGGACCAAAGCCCAGGCGGACACCGGGGAGAGGCCCGCCGCGGCAGAGGCTTCGCCCATGCGAGCCTCCCAGCCGCCGAGCGATTCGATCACGAGGGCCCACAGCTCATGAGCGCCCGAGCGGTAGCGCAGTCCAGGAACGAACTCGTCCGTCATCGGCGCCGAGTGTACATGGAAATAAATGGAGCCTCCAATCAGTTAGCGCTCGTTGAACCCCCAAGGAGGTAAATGCAATTGGGAACCTGGAAATTCGATCCGTACCACACCCAGGTCGAGTTCTCGGCCAAGCACTTCGGGATGATGACCGTCCGCGGCAACTTCCACGAGGTCGTCGCGAGCGGTGAGATCCACCCCGACCAGCCGGAGCGCTCGAAGGTCGAGGCGACCATCAACGCGGCAAGCATCCGCACCCACAACGAGCAGCGTGACAACGACCTGCGTTCGTCCAGCTTCCTCGAGATCGACAGGTACCCGACGATCACGTTCAAGAGCACGAAGGTGGAGC
>DATEGB010000061.1:0-20710 GCA_035280365.1 Candidatus Dormiibacterota bacterium
AAAGCATCAGCAATCCGCCGACTACGACCAGGACGACCCCGAAGATGACGAGCAGCCGCCCTACGTCGCCCATGGGCTCAGAGTAGGCGGGTTTGCTCCGAGCCGGAGGCGGGCGGCGCGACGCCAATGTGGCGGTACGCCAGCTCCGTGGCGACGCGCCCGCGGGCGGTCCGGGCCAGAAAGCCAATCTGGATCAGGAATGGCTCATGGACGTCCTCTATCGTCTCCGGCTCCTCGGAAAGTGACGTCGCCAGCGTGTCGAGGCCGACAGGACCGCCTTTGAACTTCACGATCACCGTCTCCAGAAGCTGACGGTCGAGCGGCTCGAGCCCGATCTCGTCGACCTCGAGCATGCGCAGCGCCTGGCGAGTGACCTCGACCGTCGCCCGGCCGTCCCCCCTCACCTGCGCATAGTCGCGGACGCGGCGCAGCAGCCGGTTGGCGATGCGCGGGGTGCCGCGAGCTCGGCGCGCGACTTCGGAGACGGCGTCAGGGTGGATCTCGATGTCCAGGATCCGGGCCGACCGGCTCACGATCTTTTCGAGCTCGGCCTTGGTGTAGAAGTCGAGCCGGTAGACAGCGCCGAAGCGGTCGCGGAGCGGTCCACTCAACAGGCCCTGGCGCGTGGTTGCGCCGACGCATGTGAAGTGCGGGAGCGGCAGCGTCGCGGCGCTCGCCCCCACTCCCTTGCCGAGGACCGCGTCGAAACGAAAGTCTTCGAGGGCAGGGTACAGCGACTCCTCGACGACCGCGTTCAGACGGTGGATCTCGTCGATGAAGAAGACGTCACGCGTGCTGAGGTTGAGGAGGATCGAGCCCAGGGCACCCTGGTGGTCGATCGCCGGGCCGGAGCTCACCTTGATCGCCACGCCCAGCTCGTTGGCGATGATGTGCGCGAGGGTGGTCTTGCCGAGACCGGGGGGTCCGCAAAGGAGGACGTGCTCGACCGGCTCGTCGCGCCGGCGCGCCGCCTCGAGAAGGATGCCGAGGTTGTCGCGCACCTGCTCCTGACCGACGTATTCGGCGAGGTATCTCGGACGCAGCGTCAGGTCGAACTGGTCATCGTCCGAGCTGGCGTCGAGGACCTTGTCCTTCGTCATTTCCGGCCCAGCGCCTTGAGTGCGATGGCTAGAGCCTCCTGGGTGGATGGCCCCGCCTTCCAGTCGATGGACTCGATGCCGGCGCGGGCCTCCTGCGACGAGTAGCCGAGGTTGCGCAGCGCCGACTCGACGGCCTTCGGCACAGCGCCGTCGCCGGCCACGGCGGCCGCGCGCGGGACCGCCTCGAGCGCAGCCACAGCGTCGAGTCGCGGTTTGAGCTCGATGATCACCTTCGCCGCCGTTCGCGGACCGACGCCGCTCGCACGCCTGATCGGAGCCGCATCCTCGCTCATGATCGCGCGCTTGAGGACCTCGAGGCTGGCCGCGCTGAGGATGTTCAGGCCGACCTTTGGACCGACCCCGTCGACCTGGATCAGCATCTCGAAGAGCTCGAGCTCCTCGACCGTGGCGAAACCGTAGAGCGCGAGCTGGTCCTCGCGCACATGGGTGTGGATGTGCAGCTCCACATCGCCGCCGGGCGGCGGCAGGGCCTGCCGCGTCTGCGAGGCGATGGCGACCAGGTAGCCGACGCCGCCGACGTCGAGGACGACGAAATCAGGTCCTGCCCGCCGCACGACTCCGGAGAGATGCGCGATCATCGGACGTCCGCCCTGCGCGCGGCCGGCGTTGTCGCCGCCCTGCCGAAACGCCGGCTGCGCGCGTGACACAGCGCGATCGCGATCGCGTCGCGCGCGTGGTCGTCGAGCCGGCCCAAGGGAAGTTTCACCTGCGCCGTCAGCATGCGCCCTATCTGCGCCTTGTCGGCATTGCCGTAGCCCGTGAGGATGACCTTCACCTGGCTCGGCTTGTACTCGAACACAGGCACGCCGCACTCCTCGAGCACGTTGAGGATCGCCCCGCGCGCCTGGGCGACACCCACCGCGCTCGTTGCGTTGCGGCCCATGAACAGCTCCTCGATCGACGCTTCGGCTGGAGGGTTCTCGGCCAGCAGCGCGCGCAGGTGGTTGGTGATGGTCAGCAGGCGCGCGCCGTCGCGGCCGGGGATCGTGACCACGGTGCTGCACGAGACGACGAGGTTGGGCTCGGCGAAAAGCGCAAAACCGGTGCCGGCCAGGCCGGGGTCGACGCCGAGGATCAGTCCGTTGTTTCGGCCCGGCATGTGTCCCGCACGGTTTTACACCTGTGCCGCAACGCGTTCAAGGACGTCGGATGGAATGTCGAAGTTGGCGTAAACCTGCTGGACGTCGTCGTCCTCTTCCAGTGACTCCACGAGCCTGAGCACCGCGGCGGCCTTGTCCGCGCCGACTGCGACCGTCTGCTTCGGCTGCATCGTGATCTCGGCGTTCTCGACCGCCACGCCAAGCGCCTCGACCGAGGCCTTGACCCTTTCAAAGGCCGACGGCGAGGTCGTGATCTCGACCGACCTGCCCTCGACCTGGACATCGTCGGCGCCGGCCTCGATCGCGGCGAGGCCGACGTCCTCCGGGTCTTTGTTGCCGGCGCTGACCGTCATCACGCCTTTGCGCTCGAACATCCAGCCCACCGAGTTGGTCTCACCCAGGTTCCCACCGCCCTTGGAGAACAGGTGGCGGATCGCCGCCGAGGTGCGGTTGCGGTTGTCGGTCAGCGTGTCGACCATGACCGCAACCCCCGATGGGCCGTAGCCCTCGTAGCGGACCTCGTCGAGCCGGTCGCCCGCCAGCTCTCCGGTCCCCCGCTGGATCGCGGCCTTGATCCGGTCCGCCGGCATGTTGATCTCGCGCGCCTTCTGGACCGCCAGGCGCAGACGGAAGTTGCCCTCGGGGTTGCCGCCGCCCTCGCGTGCGGCGATCGTGACCTCACGGCTCGCGCGGGTGAAGGCCTGGCCGCGCTTGGCGTCGACGACGGCCTTCTTGTGCTTGATGCCCGCCCATTTGGAATGGCCGGACACTTAGGCGCAGCCTCCGAACATGCTTTCGCTCATTTTAGTTCGATGTACCGTCGCCTGGCCATCAGCACGTCACCGGCTTTGGGGGCCGGCGCGTCGAGGCCGACCTTCTCCCGGTTGATGCGCACACCGCCCTGCTCCAGCAATCGTCTCGCGTCGTTGCGGCTTTTGGCAATTCCCGTGTCCACGAGCAGCGCCACGAGGTCGGTCGGACCGTTGAGAGCGTGCGTCTCCGTATCTTCGGGGATCTCGCGCCGGCGGAACTTGACGTTGAAGTCTTCTTCCGCGCGCAGCGCCGCGTCTTCGCCGTGCAGGCGCTTCACCAGGTCGAAGGCGATCTTGGCCTTGGCATCGCGTGGGTGCTGCGGCAAGTCGACGCGGTTCAGTGAGAGGAGCAGCCGCGAGTAGCCCTCGATCAATTGATCCGGAATCGACATCACCTTTCCGTAAACCTGTTCTGGCGATTCCGTGATCGCGATGAAGTTGCCGAGCGACTTACTCATCTTGTTGACGCCATCTGTTCCCACCAGCAGCGGGAACACGGCGATGTCTTGCGGCTCCTGGCCATAGGCCTTCTGGATCTCGCGTCCGAAGAGCAGGTTGAAGAGTTGGTCCGTGCCGCCGATCTCGACGTCGGCATTCACCGCCACCGAGTCGTAGGCCTGGTTGAACGGGTAGAGGACCTCGTGCGCGCCGACGGCCGCGCCTGACTTGAGACGGTCGGCGAAGTCCTCCCGCTGCAGTACCTGCTGAAGCGTCGCCTTGGCCATCAGGCGCAGGATGTCCGCCGCCGTCATCTTCGCGAGCCACTCAGAGTTGTGGCGGACCTCGATCTTCGAGCGGTCGAGCACCAGGCCGACCTGCCGGAAGTATGTCTCGGCGTTGCGCGCGATCTGCTCCTCGCTCAGCATCGGCCGCGTCTCCGAGCGGCCGCTCGGGTCTCCGATGAGCGCCGTGTAGTCGCCGATGATGACGACGACGGTGTGGCCGTCCTCCTGGAAGGCGCGCAGGGTGTCGAGCACGACCAGGTGGCCGACGTGAAGGTCCGGCGCGGTCGGGTCGAGCCCGAGCTTGACGCGCAGGTGGTCGCCGCGCTCCAGGCGCGCGCGCAGGTGATCCTCGACGTGAATCTGCACCGCCCGCTCGCGCAGACGCTGGAAGAACTCCCCGCTCACGAGGGGAAGATTAGGGGTTTATGACTCCGGGGCCGAAGTAGGTCTGCGGGTCCGGCGGCAGCAGCGGCGAGAAGAGCGCGAGGATCGGCCGGTCGACCGCGTTCACGAGGTTGACCATGAAGAGCGAGTGGTGGACCGAATCGCGTAGGTTCTGCTGCAGGCTGTCGAGCTGAGAACCGCCGATCGGGTTGCCGGCCGCTCCGAGCTCGTACACGCAGACGACCGACAGCAGGATCGCGGTCAGCAGCCCGAGGGCGACGCCGAACGTGCGGTTGAGGATCACGGCCTGGATCTGGATCTGTGAATGCGCCAGCTGGGTCGCGGCCTCGACGATCACCAGGACGGCGACGATGAGGCCGAAGAACCCGTAGATCCGGCCGTCCGCGACCTGAACGCTGGACGTCTGCTGCAGGATGGCGCCCGCCTGGAGCCCCATGTTGGTCGCGGCCCAGAACGCGATGAACAGCGCGACCAGTCCGATGAACCTGCGGATGAGTCCGCTGAAGAAACCGCCCACGCCGTAGGCGATGAGCAAGACAAGTGGAAAGATGTCGATCCAGCTCACTTCGTGCTTCCCTCGAGAATCCCTACGAATTCCGAGCCTTCGGCTGTGAAATCGTGGGGGCCCCTATAAATACACGCGCGACGGCGTGCTAGATGAGCGTCAGGAGTCACTAACGGAACCTGGCGCCGTGTTTCTTCTCCAGCCCCAGCCTGATCTCCGACATCGCCTTGTCCACTTCGGCGTCCGTCAGGGTGCGCTCCGGGCTTCGGAAAGTCAAGGTGAATGCGATGCTCTTGTGTCCTTCGGGAACTTGCGCGCCGCGATATTCATCAAACGCACGGGCGTGCTCCAGGAGTTCTCCCGCCGACTCTTTGATCGCGAGCAGCACCGCGCCGGCCGCGACGGTTTCGTCCACCACAACAGCGAGGTCCCGCTCCACGCTCGGGAACCGCGGCAACGGGTGAGCCCTCGACACGCGCGACGCCGCGAGCACCGGCTCGACGTCGATCTCGAACGCGACGATCCTTCCCGCGATGCGTGACGTGTTTGTGGGATGGAGCTCCCCGAGGTATCCCAGCTGGCGGCCGTCGAGGACCACCGCGGCGCACCGACCGGGGTGGAACAGCTGCGCGGCCGCGCGCTGATAGGTGACGGCCGGCGCCGCGAGCGCGGCGACGCAGCCGTCGAGCACCGACTTCATGCCCCGAAACTCGCGCTCACCCGCCTCGGGAGACGCCCCGGCGGTCGCGACCACGCCAAGGCGCAGCGGCTCCTCGGGCTGGTCGCCCTTGTGGTCGCCCAGGCGGGCCAGGTAGACGGCGGAAATCTCGTAGACACGGACCTCGTCGCGCCCGCGGTCGCGGTTCAGCTCCACGGCGTCGAGGAGCGACGGCAGCAGTGACGTGCGCAGCGTGTCCATGTCGTCGCTCAGCGCGTTCTCGACGCGCATCGCGTGGGCCGAGATGCGCAGCTCGTCCAGCTTCTTGCTCGACACGAGCGCCGGCGTCCACGTCTCAGTGAAGCCCGCGCCCGCGAGCACCTCACGAATCGCATCGAGACGGCGGTCCTGGCTTTCCGCGGACGGCGTCCAGGCCGATCGCCGCCAGCCGGGCAGTGTCGGCGGCACGCGGTCGTAGCCGTAGACGCGGCCCACCTCCTCGACCAGGTCCTCCGGGATCGTCACGTCGAGACGGAACACCGGCGGAAGCACGTCCCACTCCCCGTCGCCCTCGACCTTGACGTGGAAGTTGAGCCGCTTGAGGATCGCCTCCGCCTCCTCGAGCGGGACGTGCGTACCAAGGACGTCGTCGATGAGCTGCGGACGGACGTTGATCCGCACCGGCTGTTGCGGACGCGGGTAGACGTCGGCCCAGTCCTTGTGGACCTTGCCGCCGGCGAGCTCGGCGGTGAGCGACGCCGCGCGGCGCGCTCCCGCAAGGGCGAGCTCGGGCGGCAGCGAGCGCTCGAACCGCGCCGAGGCCTCGGTGCGCAGCCCGAGCGCGCGCGAGGTCTGGCGGACGCTAGGTCCGTTGAACGTCGCCGACTCGAGGAGGATGTCGGTCGTCGTCTCGGTCACGGCCGTTTCCTCGCCGCCGATGACGCCGGCCAGGGCCACCGGCCGCCCCGCGTCGGCGATGGCGAGCATGTCGGCCGTCAGCTCGCGCTCCACCCCGTCCAGGCAGCGAAGCTTCTCGCCCGCTCGCGCGCGACGGACCTGGATCTCGGGCCCGTCGAGCTTGGCGAGGTCGAAGGCGTGCAGAGGCTGCGCGTACTCGAACAGGACGTAGTTGGTGATGTCGACGATGGTGTTGATCGGCCGCACACCGGCCGCGCGCAGGCGGCGCTGCAACCAGTCGGGGCTCGGACCGACCTTGACGCCGGTGATCACGCCGCCGATGTAGCGGCTGCACAGGTCGGGTTCGGCGATGCCGACCTTGACCATCTGGCGGCCGGGCGGATCGGCGGTGCCGGTGAAGGCGGGCATGAAGTCGCGCTTCATCGCGCGCGCCAGGCCGGCGGCCAGCTCTCGCGCCACGCCCAGGTGACCCAGGCAGTCGGGCCGGTTGGAGGTGACCTCCGCCTCCATGATGGCCTGGCTCGGGATGACCGTGGTCAACGGCTGGCCGGGCGTGCCGTGGTCGAGAACGAGGATGCCGGAGTGGTCTTCACCGAGCATGAGCTCGGCCGCCGAGCACAGCATGCCCGACGCCTTCTCACCGGCGATGTTCATGTCCTTGACGAGCTTGCCGTTGGGCACCGTCGTGCCGGGCAGGGCGACGGGCACGATCGAGCCGGCGACCGCGTTGGGCGCGCCCGCGATGATCTGCTCGACGCGTCCGCCGACGTCGACCTGGTGGATCCAGAGCGGGTTGCGAGACTTCGGGTGCGGCTTCTGCTCCAGGACCTTGCCGATCACGATCTGCGAGAGGTCGACCACGGTCAGCGACTCGACCTCGATGCCCTGGCGGGTCAGGACGTCGGCGGCCTCCTTGGGCGCCACGCCCTCGAGGTCGAGGAAGTCGCCGAGCCACTCGTAGGAGATACGCATCAGCTAGCCACGCGCGTTGCGCACCACCGGATAGTCGCGACTGTCCGACATAGCTGCCACCGCAAAGCACCGATAGGCGCGACTAACCGAGGTAGTTGCCACCGCGAAGCACCGATAGGCGCGACTATCCGTGGTGGTGGAGTGCGTCTGCATCTCAAAACTGCTCCAAGAACCGGAGGTCGGGCTCGTAGAACAACCGGATGTCGTCCACGTCGTGCTTGAGCATCGCCATGCGCTCGATGCCGAAGCCCCAGGCGTAGCCGGTCCACCCCACCGGGTCGATGCCGCCGTTGCGCAGCACCTGGGGATGGACCATGCCGCATCCGCCCACCTCGAGCCAGCCCTTGTGCCGGCAGCTCTTGCAGCCGACGCCGCCGCAAATGCCGCACGAGACGTCGAACTCGAAGCTCGGCTCCGTGAACGGGAAGTAGCTCGGCCGCACGCGGACCTTGCGGTCGCGCCCGTACAGCGACTGGATCATGTAGAGCAACGTCCCCTTCATGTCGCCGACGGTGAGGCCCCTGTCGACGGCGAGGCCCTCGACCTGGCTGAAGTACGGCAGGCGCGTCGCCTCCGGCGCGTCGCGGCGGTACACGCGGCCCGGCGTGATGATGTAGATCGGCGGCTCTTTGATGCGCTGCATGGCGCGTATCTGCACGGGTGACGTGTGCGCGCGCAGCAGGAGCTCGGGGCTGAAGTAGAACGAGTCCCAGTCCTCGCGCGCGGGGTGCCCGGGCGGGATGTTGAGGGCCTCGAAGTTGTACCACTCGGTCTCGACCTCGGGCCCCAGCTCCACCTGGTAGCCGAGGGATTCGAGCACGGTCTCGATCTGGCGGCGCACCTGGGTCAGGACGTGGACATGGCCGCGGCCGAGCGGCGGGCCCGGGAACGTGATGTCTACGGCTTCGGTCTCGGCGAGGTCCGCGAGACGCGACTGCTCCAGCTCCGCCTTACGGTTTTGGAGAGCGTTGTTCAGCCAATTCTTGAAGCCGTTTGCAGCTTCGCCGTGACGCTTGCGGTCCTCGGGCGGCAACGATGCAATGCCGCGAAGCTGGGCGGAAAGGAGACCCTTGCGACCGAGATATTTCATTCGGACAGACTCGAGGTCTGCTTCGGTCTTGGCTGCCTGAATGTCACGCTCTGCCGGTTCTGTTAACCCGCCGAGTTCGCCGATCGTCGTCACCCGGCCATCCTCCGCCGGATCTCGAACAGGATCAGCGCCGCCGCGGCGGCGACGTTGAGCGACTCGACGCCTTCGGTGAGCGGCACGGTGACGAGCTTCAGGTCCTTGCGCGAGAGCCCGTGGGCTTCGCTGCCGAGCACGATCATCCCGGCAGACTCTATCGGGGCCTCGGCCAGCGGCGCACCGCCGGCGGCCGTGGCGCCGTAGCCGGCAAGCGACTCGAGGTCCTTCCACTGCGCCTTCGCGACCTTCAGCCGGAACACGTTCCCCGCCGAGGCGCGGACAGCCTTCGGGCCGTACGGGTCGGCGGTGCCGGGCAGCACCGCCAGCGCCGGCGCTCCGGCCGCGGCCGCCGTCCGGGCGATGGCTCCCACGTTGCCGGGGTCCTGGACGCGGTCGAGGACGATCAGCGGCCAGCGCGAGCCACGCGCGGCCTCGATCGCCTCCGCCGGCGACGCTTCCTGGACGCGGGCCACGGCGATGGCGCCTTGCGGCGTCACGGTCTGCGTCGCCGCCCGGAACGCGGCCGGCGCGAGCGTCACCCGTGATTCGGTGTGGAAGGGCAATCTGTCCCCCTCGCGAACCGCGATCAGCTCGAACTCCAGCCCCGCCGCCTTAGCCTCGGCGAGCACGCGTGGACCTTCCAGGAGGACGAGCCCTGGCTCGCGCCGGATGGCGAGGCGTCGCAGCCGGCGGACGACCTCGTTATCCGGGCTGGTTATGAGCCGCTGGTCAGGGCTCAGGCGCGGCACGGCGTCGAGAGATTTGGCGGATAGGCCGCCGAGGGCAAGGAGCTGACGAGCACGCGAGGGAGCGCATCCCGCAGATGCGTGACCGAGCGCGCGCAGGAGGCGACGCCGGCATTCGGCGAGCATAGACGCCGAAGATCCGACGACGCTGTCGCGACTGAGCCCTTAGAGGTTTTCTTTCGCAACCTCCACCAGCCGGGCAAAGGAACCGCTGTCGCGCACGGCCAGGTCAGCCAGCATCTTGCGGTCGATCTCCACACCGGCCTGGCGAAGGCCGTGCATCAGCTTGTTGTACGGCAGACCCGACTGCCGCGAGGCGGCGTTGATCCGGGCGATCCACAGGCGGCGCATCTCGCGCTTCCGGCGCCGGCGGTCGCGGAACGCGTAGGCGAGGGCGTGCAGCACCGCCTCGTTGGCCGGGCGGAACAGGAGCTTCTTCGAAAGGCGGAAGCCTTTGGCCCGCTCCAGGATCGCCTTGTGGCGGCGGTGGGCGGGGACGCCTCGCTTGACCCTTGCCATCGGCCTAGGCCCCCAGCGCCCGGCGCACCGTCTTGCGGTCCGCCTTGGACACCGGCTGCTCGGTGTGGTCCTTGCGCTTGTGCTTCTTGGACTTCTGGTGGAGGCGGTGGCTCGTCCAGGAGTTGCGCCGCACCAGCTTGCCGTTGCGCGTCACGCGGATGCGCTTGGCGAGGCCCTTCATCGTCTTCTTCTTAGGCACTTGTCGCCTGCTGCTCCTTCACCGCGCCCGCGCGGCTCGGGGCGAGGATCATGAACAGGTTCCTGCCCTCGAGCAGCGGCTGCCGCTCGACGACCGCGAACTGGCGCGCGTCGTCGGCCACCCGGTCGAGCAGCTTGCGCCCGATGTCCTGGTGGACCATCTCGCGGCCCCTGAACATGATCGTCACCTTGACCTTCTCTCCTGCCTCGAGGAACTGCTTCAAGCCCTTGAACTTGGTCTGGAAATCGTGCTCCGCCACCTTCGGCCGGAGCTTCATCTCCTTCAGCTTGATGACGTTCTGCTTCCGCCGCTGGTCCTTCTCCCGCTTGACGGTCTCGAACTTGTAGCGTCCGTAGTCCATCAGGCGGCAGACCGGCGGGTTCGCTTGCGGCGCCACCTCGACGAGGTCGAGCCCTTTCTCGTTTGCGATGCGAAGCGCGGCGTCCAGGGAAAGCACGCCAAGCTGGTTGTTCTGGTCGTCGATCAGTCGCACTTCCGAGCTGCGGATCTGATCGTTGATCCTCAGCTCTTTAAACGGTATGGGACAAGACCTCGGTCAAATTCAGGGTTGCTCTATTCCTCCATCCAGATAAAACAAAACGGACAGCAAGCGCCGTCCGCTTCAGAACCCGTTTGGGCTTCGCCCGGCGGGTGAGGGTCGGCCCCTGCTTCAGAGCGTGGATCGTACCGGAAACGTAACCGGGCGCGCAAAATGTCGTTCTGCCCCTTGCGAGTGGGAACGCGTCCCCCGGTCTCAGCACTCATGAGGGTGGCCTTGCTGGCGACCTTGCTCCTCGCCGCATGCAGCGGAGGCGGGAGCAACAACGTGGCCGGCCACACCCCGACCTCTTCGGCCGGAGCAGGCCCCAGCGGCGAGCCTTCGGCTTCACCTGGGGGGTCGGCGCCGGCCACCCAGGCCCCGGCGCCCCTGTCGGGTTCGTATGGCGTGCTCGTCGGAAGCCAGGGTCCGAGCAGCTACTCGGCCACGCTTGTTGATGTCAACGGCAAGGTGGTCGCCAGCGCCACGGCGTCGATGCCACCCAGCCCATCGTGCGCCGGGGCCGCGGGAGCTCCCGTCCCGCTGCCCGTGAGCACAAGCAACACGCGCCTCTACTACATGGACGCCAAAGGAGCGATCAGGTTTCTGGCTCCCGACGGCAGCTCTGGCGACGTCACGAACGTGCCCGCTCCCACCGCATCGCGCCGAGCGACGTTCGCCGTGAGCCCAGACGACCAGCGGATCGCCGTCGTCGTCGCCGACTACTCCGCAACCGGGGCGTCGACCAGACTCTACGTCGAGAACCTGAACGGAGGAGGCGCCCACCTCGACCTCTTCAGCGAGACCGGGGCTCGCACCCTGTGGGCCTACGGTTGGCACGGGACGAACAACCTTGTCGTCGCCGTCGTGGTGTCCTGCACCCAGGGCGGTGGGCCCTTCTGCTGCGGACCGCTCGAGCTCCACGTGGTCGACCCCGCGACCGCGAACCGCAGGTTCACGATCGGCGGCCCGGGATGCCGGATCGCCGGCCCGGCCTCTCCGGCCGGAGCCGTTTGCGAGGACACCACCGGCTTCACCAACGCGAGCGAGGTCAACTGGACCGCCGGGGTGTTCGGCAGCTTCCAGATCCCCGGCGCCCGGGCGGCGTTCATCTCGCCGGACGGCAATCTCGTCGCCATCGTGGACACCGGAGGCGGCGTCACGAACGTCCGGGTTGCGACCACCATGCAGCTGCTGGCGTGCGGTTGGATCGACAGCAGCCACCTCCTCGCCGGCGGCGACGCGCAGCAGCAGCCGCGGATCGGCGACCTGTCGCACAACACGATCTCCCCGGTCCCGGCCCAGGGCGACTGCGGAGGCAGGCTCCCCGGAGGTCTCTAGCGCCTCCGCTCGGCGATCTCGGCGGTGATCATCTCGACGAAAGCCTCGACCGGCATGTCGACCTTCTCCCCCGCGCGGTTCTGGACGTTGACGTGATGCGACTCGACTTCCTTCGCTCCGATCACCGCGATGTACGGCACCTTCTTGAGCTTGGCATCGCGGACCTTGCGGTCGAGCCGCTCCGAGCGTCCGTCCATGTCGGCGCGCACACGCGCTGAACGCAACCGCTTCGTCACCTCGTCCGCGTATGGGGCGTGGGCGTCCGCGATGGGCGCCACCACCACCTGGGTCGGGTGAAGCCACGTCGGGAACGCGCCCGCCCAGCGCTCGATGAGGTAGCTGAAGAGCCGCTCCATCGCCCCCGCCGCGCCGCGGTGCACCATCACCGGGCGCTTGCGTGATCCGTCTTCGGCCACGTACTCGAGGTCGAAGCGCTCGGGCAGCTGGAAGTCGACCTGCACCGTGGAGTTGGTGAACTCGCGCCGGTGGGCGTCGTAGACCTGGAAGTCGATCTTCGGGCCATAGAACGCCGCCTCGCCCTCGCCGATCTCGTACTTCTGCCCCATCGACTCCAGGGCTTCGGCCAGCGCTGCCTCCGCCTCCTGCCACCGTTCTTCGGATCCCAGCCACTTCTCCTTGACGTTGTCGCGCGTCGACAGCCGGTACCAGAACTCGTCGATGCCGAGCACCTTCGAGAAGTAGAGCGACAGGTCGATCGCGGCCTTGACCTCCTCCATCAGCTGGTCCGGCGTGCAGAAGATGTGGGCGTCGTTGAGGGCGAAGGAGCGCACACGGTTCATCCCCGCGAGCGTGCCCGAGCGCTCGTACCGCCAGTTGTTGCCGATCTCGGCGATCCGCAGCGGCAGGTCGCGATAGCTGCGCAGCTCCGTCTGATAGACGACGATGTGGTGCGGGCAGTTGACGGGCCGCAGCTCCAGCTCCTCACCGTCCTCGAATTCCATCGGCGGGTACATGAACTCCTTGTAGAGCTGGGCGTGGCCGCTCTGCCGGTAGAGATCGAGGCGGGCGACGTCGGGGGTGCGGACGTGCTTGTAGCCCCGGGACAACTCCTCGTCGACGATGAAGCGCTCGAGCTCGCGGCGGATGGTCGCCCCGTCCGGCAGCCACAGCGGAAGGCCGGGGCCGACGCGGTCGTCGATGGCGAACAGCTTGAGGTCCTTGCCCAGCCTCTTGTGGTCGCGCTTCTCCGCCTCCTCGAGGAACTTGAGGTAGTCGTCGAGCTCCTTCTGCGTCTGCCACGCGGTGCCGTAGATGCGCGTGAGCTGCGGCTTCTTCTCGTCGCCGCGCCAGTACGCGCCTGACACGCGCTGGAGCTTGAACGCCTTGAGGTCACGCGTCGACTTCACGTGCGGACCGAGGCAGAGGTCCAGGAAATCCCCGGTGCGATACACGCTGACGCCGTCGCCTTCGACCTTGTCCGCGATCAGCTCCAGCTTGTAGTCCTGGCCGCGCCTGCGAAACTCCTCGATCGCCTGCTCGCGCGGGAGGACCTCCCTCTCGAAAGGCCGCCCCTCCTGCGCGATCCTGCGCATCCGCGACTCGATCGCCGGCAGGTCGGACTCCGTGATCGATTTGCCGAAGTCGAAGTCGTAGTAGAAGCCGGGCGGGTTCTCGATCGGCGGCCCGATCGCGTACTTGGCGCCGGGGTAGAGCTCCGTCACGGCGGCGGCCAGGAGGTGCGCCGTCGAGTGGCGCAGGATCTGCAGCGGGTCCTCAGACGCCTCGTGGTCGCCGTATTCGGCCATGGGGTCGTCCAGTATATGAAGGCTCGTGAACTGGGCCGGGGCCGGCGAAGCACTCCTTCTCCTCGTGGCCGCGCTGGCCGCGACGCGCCATGTCTCGCTGCTCGCCGTCATCGCCTTCGGCTTCGCCCTCAACACCGGGACCGCCGGCCTCGGCTACTGGCTCGGGTACCGGGGAGGCCGGCCCTTCGTCGAGCGGTTCGGCGCCCGGTTCCGGATCGGGCCCGAGCAGCTGGCCCGCGCCGAGCTCTTCCTGGCCCGCCACGGCGACTGGGGGATGCTCGGCGCGCCCTTCCTCGTCGGGATGCGGACCTGGGCGTCGATGCTCGCGGGGATGTCCCGCATGCCCTTCTGGCGCTTCCAGGTCTTCAGCGCGGCCGGTGGCCTGGCGTGGGCCGCCGTCGTGGGGGCGGCGGGCTACGCGCTGGGCAGCAACCTGCCGCTGCTCGAAGCCATGTTCCGCGCAGTGGGCATCGGGGGCGTTGTGTTCGTCGTCGTCATTGTGTCGTTCTTGCTCGTGGCTCAGGAGCGTGCAGCCCGCCGGCGATGACGCCGACCCCGCCGCCCAAAAGCAGCACGCCCAGCCCGCCCAGCACCTGCGCCGTGCCGATGTTGTCGGCGAGCGCCGCGGCGATCAGCACCGGCAACGCCGACACGCCGTTGATGACCATGTAGAGCAAGGCAAAGACGCGGCCGCGGATCTCGTCGCTCGTCGTCTCCATCAGATACGTGATGGCGGGGATGAGGATGGCGCCGAACTCGACGCCGAGCAGGAAGCTGAACGTCGCCCCCGTGATCCGGTTATGGACCTGCAGGTCGGGAAAGTGACGCATGGCCTCCGGCACCGCGGCGAGCGCGAGCAGCGTCAGGCCGTTGGCGACCAGCGACCCCGCGAGAACTCGTGCGCGCTCGAGGTGGCGCAGGAACTGGCCGAGCAGGACCGCGCTCAGGATGGCGCCCGCCGTCGCGGGGCCGAGGATGACGTAGGTGTCCTGGGCCGCGATGCCGATGACGCGGCTCACGTAGGCCGGAGCGAGGGTGTAGAGCATGAACAGGACCAGGACCGCGATGCTCACCTGTCCGAAGGCGAGGCGCAGACCGCGCGATACGCGCAGCGCGTCCACTCCTTCCTCCAGGTCGTGGAGCAGAACGCGGAAGCGGCTCCGGCTCTCTTCGACGGGCGACGCCTTCTTGCGCTCGAGCTTGGGGATGTCGGAGGCGAAGATCAGAGTCCCGCCTATGAGCAGGAGGACTACGGCGCACCAGTACGGCGCGTAGAGATCGATCCTCGACACCACCGGCGCCAGCACGCCGCCGACAACGAGCGTGAGCACCATCGTCAGCAGCGACATCGAGTTGGCCGTGATCAGCGCCGCACGCGGAAGGATCGTCGGGATGACCGCAGCCTCCGCCGGGCCGAACAGCTGGCCGACCGCGGAGAAGATCAGCACGATGAGGAGCAGGTGGTAGAAGTCGTCCTTCACGCCGGGGATGACCGACGCGATCGGGATCAGCGCGACCACCGCGGCGCGGCCGAGGTTGCACCACAGCATGATTCGCTTGCGGTCGAGCCGGTCCGCGATCACGCCCGCGGGCGGTGCGAGGAGGACCGCGGGCACGGTGTAGGTCAGCAGCGTGACCGCGACTGACGTGCTGCCGCCCGAGATGTGGTAAGCCAGGATGATCAGCGAGAAGAGCAGGAACTTGTCGGCGAGCTGAGCTGCCAGCTGCGCGAACCAGATATTGCGGAACGCGGTGTGCCGAAGCGCGCCGCGAAACCCGCCGGGACCCTCGACCGGCAGCCTGATCGGATCCACTAGTGGCAGGTATCCGCGAGATCGCCCGCAGGCCGAAGGCCCGAAGGCCGGTGCCATCCGGGCGACCGGTGCCAAGGATGGGGTGGCACGCGGAGGAGCCCATTACCTGCTGGGGTCCCCGCGGCGAGGGCGCGGGGAACGCGAGAGCCGGGCCCCCAGACGCAGACATCAGACGCCGGAGGCGTCCCGGCCGCCCGGGGGCACCGGATGCGGGCGACTGTCGCGGTACCGGCCATGGACCGCTAGAGGTTAACGATCGAGACCCGAATTGAATGCGCGGTAGACGCCCTCCCATTCGGCAAGAGTGAGGGTTTGAGGCCGCCGCGTGGGATCGACGCCGAGATCGACGCCGGGTGTGCCTCCCAACCGGGCCAGGGTGCCGCCCAGTTGCTTGCGCCGAAATTGAAAGACTGACTCGACGAAGCGGAGAAACCCACCCACGTCGTCCACCTCGACGGCGGGCCGCGTGCGCACCTCGAGCACAACCAGGGCTGAGTCGACTCGTGGCGGGGGCGTGAACGCCTGCGCGGGGATGGTCATCACCATGCGCGGTTCAGCGAACACCTGCACCGCGACCGTGGCCAGGCTCGCCATCGTGGTCGCGGTCCATCGTTCGGCCACCTCTTTCTGGACGACGAGCGACATGCGGCGAGGACGCGGCTCGCGGTCGAGGAATTTGGGGATCAATGCGCCCGTGAGGTTGTAGGGGACGTTGCCCGCGACGATCTCCGCTCGCCCCTCGTAGCGCAGGATGTCGGCCTGCACGACCTCGACGTTGTCCAGGCCGGCCACCACCTCGCGCAGCGCCGGGATGAGGTTGCGGTCGAACTCGACAGCGACGACCCGTCCCGCGCGTGCCGCCAGCGCGATCGTCAGCGTGCCCACGCCGGCGCCGATCTCCAGCACCCCGTCGTACGCGCCCGCGCCTGCCGCGTGCGCGATCGCGTCGCGCAGCGCCGGATCGACCAGGAAGTTCTGGCCGAGGCGGTGCCGCAAGGTGACCCGGTGCCGCCGCAGCAGAGCTTCGAGCTCCGCCGGGCGCGCCGGGTCTACAGGGGCCCCCACGAAATCACGGCGAAAGCCCTGATTTCGTGGGGCTCTCGATCACTTACTTCATCTTCGGGAAAAGGGCGATCGCGTTGGAGCGCTCCTGGTCGCCGAGCTGCTCCAGGGTGATGCCTCGCAGCTGCGCGACCACCTCGGCCGTGTCGACGAGGTAGGCCGGCCGGTTCGGCACCCCCATCCTCTTCTGGGCGTTGCCGTAAGGCGAGTCGGTCTCGAGCAGCAGCCGGTCGGCCGGGCAGCGCCTGACCACCTCACGGAGCTCGTCGCGGCTCGGCCGCGTCACCAGGCCGGCGAACGAAAGGTAGAAGCCGACCTCCAGAAACTTCTGGGCCCATTCCCAGTCGAGCGAGAAGTAGTGCATCACCCCGCGGACGCCGCCATGGGCCTTGATCGCGTCGAGGATTTCCTGCTCGGCGCTGCGGTTGTGAACACCGACGGGCAGTTCGAGTTCCGCCGCCATCGCGAACATCTCATTGAGGCGCTGGATCTGCAGGTCGCGGTCCGGACCGCCGACGTGCTCGAAGTCGAGGCCGATCTCGCCCACGACGACGACCATCTCGTCGCGTGCCAGCTCACGCAGCGCTCCGACGTCGGGCTCCGACGCCTCCAGAGGATGATGGCCGACGCCTGCCCACACCTCTTCGTAAGCGTGGCCCAGGCTGACGGCGTTCGCGCTCTTCTCGAGGTTGACGCCGACGCCGATGAGCCTGGTCACCCCTGCGGCGCTGGCCTCCTGCACCACCTCGGTCGCGTCGCCGAGCTCGTCGAGGTGGAGGTGCGTGTCGACGAACATCGGCTCTAGTCCTGCACCTCGTCCAGGCGCTTGAACAGCGGCGCCGGCTCGGGGAGCTTCCGTCCCGCCTCGAGGGTCGAGGGCTGCCAGCGGTCGGCGGCCTCGTACTCGCCCGTGATGATCCGATGCGTGCCCAGGTCCTTCACCTCGGGCAGCGGCGCGATGACGTCGTCGTAGCCGAGCATCGCGTGCAGGCGCTGCGAAGAGAACGGCAGGAACGGCGCCAGCATGGTCTTCAGGTTGTCGACGCAGCGCAGCGCGGCATAAAGGACTGTCCCGGCGCGAGCCCGGTCTGTCTTGATCACGTGCCACGGCTGCTCAGTCCCGAGATACACGTTGACCTTTGCGGCCGTAGTCATTACGTACCGCAAAGCGACCTGGAATCTCGCTTGCTCGAGCAGGTGCGCAACTGTCCCGAGGGCTTCTTCGGTCTCACCGATGATGCCGTGCTCAGCACTTGTGAGCTCACCGTGCTCCGGCACCGCGCCGAAGTTGCGGTGTGCGTTGACCAGCGTGCGGTGGACCAGGTTGCCCCACGTCGCCACGAGCTCGTCGTTGTTGCGGCGGACGAACTCGCTCCACGTGAAGTCGGTGTCCTGGTTCTCCGGTCCGGCGATCATCAGGTAGTAGCGCAGCGCGTCCGGGTCGTAAGCGTCGAGCACGTCCTTGACGTAGATCACCTCGCCCCGGCTCGTCGAGAACTTGCGTCCCTCCATGTGGAGGAACTCGCTGGCGACGATGTCGTCGGGCAGGTGGAGGTCGCCCACTCCCATCAGGATCGCGGGCCACATGACGGTATGGAAGGTGATGTTGTCCTTGCCCATCGTGTAGTAGTGGCGTGACTCGTCGTTCTGCCACCACTCCTTCCAGGCATCGGGCCTGCCGATGACCGACGCCCACTCGATCGACGCCGACAGGTAGCCGATCACCGCGTCGAACCAGACGTAGATCTTCTTGCTCGGGTTATCCTCCCAGCCGGGCAGCGGGACGGGCACGCCCCAGTCCAGGTCGCGCGTGATCGCGCGCGGCTTGAGGTTGCGCACGAACTCGAGCGAGTACTTGCGCACGTTCGGCCGCCAGTCGTCGTGGGATTCGATCCACAGCCGCAGCTGCTCACCGAGCGCGGGCAGATCGAAGAAAAAGTGCTCGGTCTCGCGGAACTCGACGGGCGCGTCGCTGCCGCGCTGGTGCGGGTTGATCAGGTCGATGGGGTCGAGCTGGTTGCCACAGTTGTCGCACTGGTCGCCGCGCGCCTCGGGGTAGCCGCAGATCGGGCACTTGCCCTCGATGTAGCGGTCGGGCAGCGTGCGCCCGGTCGTCGGGTCGAACGCGCCCATCTGCTTCTGCTTGGCGAGGTAGCCCTTCTCGTACAGCTGGAGGAACAGGTCCTGCGTGACGCGGTAGTGATTGGCGGTCGTGGTGCGCGTGAAGATGTCGTAGGTCATCCCCAGGCGCACGAGGTCGTCGACGATGACCGCGTTGTTGCGATCGACGAACTCCCTGGGCAGGATGCCTTGCTTGTCCGCCTCGTAGGTGATGGGCGTGCCGTGCTCGTCGGTGCCACTCGCCATGAGGACGCGGGCTCCGCGCAGGCGCCAGAAGCGGGCGAGCACGTCGCCGGGCACGGCGAAACCGACCACGTGGCCGATGTGTCGCGGGCCGTTCGCGTACGGCCACGCCGGAGCGATGAGAACAGTCTTAGGCACCGGAGATGACAAGCGTAAACTCGCCGCGCGCCCGGTCACCCAGCGCCGCCATGACCTCCGACGCGGTGCCGCGCAGCACTTCCTCGTGCACCTTCGTGAGCTCTCGCGTCACCGTGACGCTCCGTTGCGGAAGCGACTCGGAGATAAGGGCGAGGGATTTCTTCACCCGAAACGGCGACTCGAACGCGACCGCCGGCCGCGGGTCGTCGCGCAGCGATGCGAGCAGCCGCCGCATCTCGCCCGGCTTCCGAGGCAGGTAGCCCACGAACTGGAAGCCTGGCCCCCCATAGCCCGCGATCGAGAGAGCCGCCGTGACCGAGCTCGGCCCGGGGACCGGCACCACGGTGTGCCCGGCGGCCCAGGCGGCTGTGACCAGCGCCTGGCCAGGGTCGGACAGGGTCGGGGTGCCGGCGTCGCTGACCAGGGCGACGTCCCCCTCCTCGAGCGCATCCATCACTCGGGGCAATCCGCGTCGCTCGACAGGCGCGCGATAACTGAGCATCGGCTTGCGCAAGCCGTGGCGCGCGAGCAGGCGCGACGTGACCCGCGTGTCCTCGGCCGCGATCGCGGCCACCTCGCCGAGCACGCGCAAGGCTCGGGCGCTCAGGTCCTCCAGGTTCCCTATCGGCGTCGCGACGACATAGAGCTTGCTCAAGCACCCTCGAGCCAGGCGCCGACGCGGTCCTCGACCTCGGCGCCGGGGCCGACGAACCGCGAGGCCGGCGGCAGGACGTCGAGGAACGCCTTGCCGTAGTCGCGGCCGAGGATGCGGTTGTCGAGGATTACCACCGCCCCGCGGTCGGTCGACCTGCGGATCAGGCGCCCGAAACCCTGCTTGAGGCGAAGCGCGGCCTGGGGCAGCGCGAGCTGGGTGAACGGATCCCGCACCTGCTCCGCGCGGGCGGCGTACACCGGGTCGGTCGGGACGGGGAACGGGAGCCGGACGACGATGACGCAGCTGAGCCTCTCGCCCGGGATGTCGATGCCCTCCCAGAACGCCGACGTGCCGAGCAGCAGCGGCCGCTCCGCTTGCTCGAAGGTCTTGAGCAGCTGGCGGCGCTGCCCGTCGATGCCCTGCCCGAGGATCAGCACCTCGTCGAGGTCGACGCGTTGCTTGAGGGCCGCGTGGACGTCGCGCAGCTGGCGGTGCGAGGTGAACAGCGCCAGCGTGCGGCCGCCCGCGCTACGCGCGACAGCTGCGATCAACTCTTCCACCGCCGGGTCGAACATCTCGTCCTCGGGCAGCGGAAGGTCCGTCGGCAGGCACACGAGCGCCTGGTGGTAGTAGTCGAAAGGCGACGGCAGGATCATCTCCTCGATCTCCGGGCCGAGGCCGACCCGCGAGCCGAAGTAGTCGAACGTGCCGCCGACCGCCAGGGTCGCCGACGTGAACACGGTGGAGCGCCGTTCGGAGTACACGCGGTCTCGCAGCAGCCATCCGACGTTGATGGGCGCGGCGCGCAGGAGAAGGTTCTCTGCGCGCGAGACCTGGCTGAACCAGTAGACGCGGTTGGCGTCGGGCCGGAGCAGGGCCTCCTCGAGGACGCTCAGCGCGGCCTCGAGGCGGCCGCGGATCATCTCCAGCTCGCGGATCCCCTGGTCGGGCTCCTCGCCCCCGAGCCATTCGCGCACGCCGCCGACCGACCTGCGCAGCGACGTGTCGAGCGCCGCCAGCGCCGTGACGGCGTTCTCGCCCGCCAGACGGATTTCCTCCCAACCCACGTCCTCGCGCAGCGCCGGCGTCATGCGCAGCGACTCCTCGCGCCGCTCCGCCTCGCCGAGCCGCGTGGCGACCCAGGCGTCGGCGACCCGAAAGAGCTC
>DATEGB010000062.1:0-58179 GCA_035280365.1 Candidatus Dormiibacterota bacterium
TCGACGTCGAGCGGCGGATGCTTGGTCGCGTCGGCCGACTTGACCTCGATCATGGCGCTCGGGTCTTGGCACAGCGCGAGCGCGTTGTCCGGTTTGTCCGAGATCTCGCGCGACTCGCTCGTGTACGCGCCGGCCAGGTCACCGTGCGCGAGGATGATCACGCCGGTGCCACTGCCCGAGCGGATCATCACGCTGCCGCTCAGCTTGCGCTCGCTCAAGAAGTTGAGCAGGGCCTTCATGTCGACCCACGCCGCGTACAGCTCGGTGTACATCGGCCTCGAAACCGTCAGCTCATAGAGCCCGTCGATGAGCTCGGGTGAAAGTCCAACGACGTCGAGCACTCCGTGCCCGGCGGTCACGTCCTCGTTGAATTGCTGCAGTGCCTGCTTGCCGAGCACGAGGCTGGCCGCCGCCTCGGCGCCGTCGTAGAGGCACTCGAGCGCCGCGCCATCGCGGAAGAGGATCAGCCCCGACGCGTCGTCGGTCAGCAGCCGCACGTAGCCCGTGTAACCTTCGCGCTCGAGCGTCGTGAGCAGGCGAGGGAAATCGACGAACGACGTCTTCAACGAGTCGTAGAGGATCTGGCCTGCGGGGACGGGAATCGGCTCGCGGCCGTGCTTCGGCTGCGGGCGGTGTTTCACCCCGCGTCTTGGCTGTGGTGCTTCCACCTTTCTCTCCGGTTCAGCATGATCCTTTCGCTCCGCGCGAGGCTCCGGACGCTCGACGCGAGGCTCGGGCGCAGGCGCGGGCGGAGCTGGACGCGCCGCGCCCGCGGTGTTGACCAGGTCGGGGATGCCGGACCTGACCGTCTCGTCCGCGGGCAGCTTCGCCTTGGCGTCGAACTCGAACTCGCCCCTGGTCCAGTGCAGCGCATTGACGACGGCGTCGTCGCCCGACTTTCCATCGCCCTGGGCGTGGAACAGATGTCCAAAGAGAAAGTAAAGAGAGGTGGACTGCCCGTTCCCATTGCGGACGGTAAGGGTACCGGTGGACCGCTCACCCTGAGCGGATTCCAACAGCGAACGAAGGGGGGTTTCGGCAATGTTGCCGTGCGATTGCAACGGTCTTCTCCTGAGATCGGACGGGCCCGATCGGGGTTTAAGAGAAAGTTAGTATAGGCATCGGTATCAGACCCGCGCGCCCGGAGCCGCCCGAACTCCCCTTACCCGCTCGTGCTTCTCCGTCGCGTCTCGTGCTCATCAGGCACGGCCAGTCGATCTGGAACCGCGACCATCGCATCCAGGGCCAGCTCGATCCTCCGCTGTCGGACGAAGGCCGGCGCCAGGCCGCGCTTCTGGCTGGGCGTTTCGTGGGCAGGCGCTTTGGCGGACTTTACGCGAGCGACCTCAAGCGCGCGTTCGAGACCGCGGAAGTGCTGGGAGCCGTGCTCGACATGCGGCCCGAGTCACGCGCCGGCCTCCGCGAGATATTTCTCGGCGACTGGGAGGGTCTGCGCACCGAGGAGATCGCCGAGCGCTTTCCGGAAGCCTGGGCGAGCTGGGTCGAAGAGCCCGACTGGGACGTCGTGCCCGGCGGAGAGGGCGCGACCGCATTCGACGCGCGCGTCGCCGCCGAGGTCGACGAGATCCTCCGCCGTCACGAGAGCGGCGACGTGCTGGTCGTCACGCACGGCGGTGTCATCCAGATCGCGCTGCACCGCTTGCTGCGCCGGCCGAGCAGCGGTCTGTGGCCGTTTCGCATCCAGAACGCGTCGATCTCGGTGATCGAAAAGCGCGACGGCCGCATGGTGATCGCCGGCGTCAACGACATCGCTCACCTCGAGGCGCAGCCGGTCACGTGAGCGCGGACTCGGAACGCTGGGACGCGCAGCTCGCGGAGCGGGCGGGCAACGCCTCCCCTCCACCGTTGCTGCAGTCGTGGGCGTGGGGCGAGGTGCAGGCGCGCGCCGGGTGGACGGTGGAGCGCGTGCGCCTGTCGCAAGGCGTCATGGCCAGCGTCCAGTTGCGCAACGTGGGTCCAGCGCGAGACGCGTACGTGCCGCGCGGACCGGTTCCAGCGACCGTCGAGGCCGTGGACGCGCTCGCCTCCTGGGCAAAGAACTCGGGCATCTCGCGACTCGTCGTCGAGCCCGAAGCGCCCGCCGAGCTCGGTGACGCCCTGATGGAGAAAGGATTCGAGCGCGTGGTGGCGACGCAGCCGCGGCACACGCGCATCCTCAAGCTGCTTCCTCCCGAGCAGCTGCTCGCGACCTTCAAGCACGGTCGCCGCTACAACATCCGGACCGGCATGAAGCGCGGCGTCGTGGTCGAAGAAGGGAAGGACGCGAAAGAGCTGGCCCGCCAGTCGGCGGCGGTGGAAAGACGTGAGTCGATCCGCCTGCCCGAGCGCCGCTACTACCAGCTTCTGCTCGACCTGCTGCCGTGGTGCCGGACGTACACCGCGCGCGCGCCTGATAGACGCGAACCGCTGGCGTCGGTGCTGGTCGCCCGGCACGGAGGTCGGGCCTACAGCCTGTTCGCCGGCCGGACCGGCGCTCACCGCGAGCTTATGGGCAACGACCTGGCCTGGTGGTCGGCGATCTCGGCCGCGGCCGAGGCCGGGTGCACCGACTTCGACCTGTGGGGTGTGCCGCCTCCGCGCACCGGGCCGGAGCACCCCTGGCACGGACTTGGCTTCTTCAAGTCGGAGTTCGGCGGAGAGGAGATCGCGTATACCGGCGCCTGGGAGATCGTGCTGTCGGCCTCGGGGGCTCGACTTCTCGATCTAGAACGGAAGGCGAGAGCCTACATTCGGGGCTTGAAACGAAACATTCCCTAACAATCCTCCACAGGCGTTTAGTATGTAGATATGGCAGTGGCGGAGTCCTCCCGCAAAGTCCTGGTCGTGGAGCCGGACAGCGGCACCCGCCGAGAGATTCGGCTGGTGTGCGAGCAGGACGGCTACCAGGTCGTCGAGGCCGACGCCGGGTCCGAAGCCCTGCGCCAGGTCGAAAGCTCGCATCCCAACGTGGTCCTACTCGAGGTCACGCTGCCGGACAGCGCCGGGTTCGACGTCTGTCGCGAGCTGCGAAAGATGGACCCGGCCGTGCCGGTGATCATGATGAGCTCACGCTCGGACGAGATCGACGCCGTGGTCGCCCTGGAGATCGGCGCCGACGACTACATGACCAAGCCGCTGCGCCTGCGGGAGCTCGTGGCCCGCATGGCCGCGCACCTGCGGCGGGCGCGGCTGGAGACCGCAGAGTCGACGCGCAGCCGGCTCGAGTTCCGCGACCTGGTGATCGACGTCAACGAGCGCCGCACTTACAAGAATGACAAGGAGGTCGAGCTGACGCACACGGAGTTCGACCTCCTCACGTTCCTTGCCAGCAACGCGGGTAAGGTGCTGAGCCGGGAGAAGATCCTGAACTCCATCTGGGGCTACGAATACCCGATCGAGACGCGCGTGATCGACGTCCACATCCGCAACCTGCGCCGTAAGATCGAGAGCCAGCCCTCGCGCCCCTATTACATCCTGGCCGTGCCGGGCATCGGCTACCGCTTCACGAACGCGCGCCCCGCGTAACTCCTAGTTCGTCGAGCGACTCGAGCACGAAATGCCGCTCGTTGATGCGCGGGTGGGGGATGACGAGGTCCGGCTCGTGCACCCGCGCGTCGCCGAACAGGAGGATGTCGACGTCGATGACGCGCGGGCCCCAGCGACGCGTCGAGCGACGCCCGCCCTCCTTCTCCACCGCCTTGACCGCGCGCAGCAGCCCGCGCGGTGTGCCGTCCCAATCGGCCTCGACCACCTGGTTTAGAAACCGCGGCTGGTCGGTGACGCCCCAGGGCTCGGTCTCCATGACACGGCTCCGCCGGACGATGCGCAGGCCCTTCTCGCGCAGGCGCCGACGCGCGGCGCTCAGGTTGCGCCCGCGCGACCCCAGGTTCGACCCGAGTCCCAGAAAGACGCGAGTCACCGCATGCGGTCGGCGACGCGGACCGCACGCGTCACCGCGAGCACGTCGTGCACGCGCACGATGTCGGCCCCCCGCAGCACCGCGGCGACATTGGTGGAGATTGTGCCTTCGACACGATCGTCGACCGGCAGGTCGAGGAGCTTGCCGATGAACGACTTGCGCGAGGTGCCGATCAGGATCGGCTGGCCCAGCTCGCGCAGCTCGCCGAGCCGGCGCATGACCTCCCAGTTGTGATCGGCGGTCTTGCCGAAGCCGATGCCGGGATCGACGATGACCTTCTCCCTTGGCAGGCCGGCCGTGAGCGCGCGTTCGACCGACGCGCCCAGGAAGCGCTTGATCTCGGCCATGAGGTCGCCGGTGTAATCGGTGCCGTCCTGGTTGTGCATGACGACCAGCGCGCAGCCGGTGCGCGCCGCCAGCTCGGCGATGGCGGGCGAACGCGTCAGTCCCCAGACGTCGTTGAGAATGGTGGCGCCCGCCACTTGCGCGAACTCGGCGACCTCCTGCTTATAGGTGTCGATCGAGACCGGCACTCCCGATCGCCGCGCGAGACGCCGCACGACGTCCTCTGTGCGAGCGATCTCCTCGGCGACCGTGACCGGCACGTGGCCGGGTCGGGTCGACTCGCCCCCGACGTCGAGCATGTCGGCGCCTTCGCTGACCATGCGCAGGCCCTGGGCCACGGCGGCGACGGCGTCGGTGCCGAGCCCGTCGCCGCTGAACGAGTCTGGCGTGACGTTGACGATGCCCATCACGTACGTGCGCGCGCCCCACTCGAAGCGCCGGCCGCCGATTTCGGCGATCACCACGCGATTATCCTGCGGTCTATGCGGCTGGCCGACCTGGCGCGCGGCGCAGGCGCCGTCCTGGACGGCAACGGCGACCTCGAGATCACGGGTATCGCGTACGACTCTCGCCGGGTCGGGCCGGGCGACCTCTTCGTGGCCGTGGCCGGCCTCCACGTCGACGGTCACGACTATGTGAGCGACGCGGTCGACAGCGGCGCAAGCGCCGTGGCGCTGGAAAGGAACGTCACGGTCCGCGAGGGCGTCCCCGTACTCCGCATGCCGTCCACCCGCATCGGGCTGGCGGATCTTGCTGCCGAGTTTCACGGCCGGCCCTCGCGGCGGCTCAGGCTCGCCGGCGTCACCGGCACGGACGGCAAGACCACCGTGACGCACATGGCCGAGCACGTGCTGCAGGCAAGCGGCGTCGTCGCCGGGGCGATGAGCACCGTGGCGTTCAAGGTCAGCGGACGCGAGGTCGACAACGTCAGCGGCCAGACGACCACCGAGGCGCCCGAGGTCCAGGCGTGGCTCGCGCGCATGGTCGAGGGCGGCGCGCAGTGCGCAGTCATCGAGACCACGTCGCACGCCCTGGTCCAGGAGCGCGTGCGCGCGTGCGACTTCGACGTCGCCGCGTTCACGAACGTCGGCCACGACCATCTCGACTACCACGCATCCTGGGAGGCGTACCTCGAGGCGAAGGCGCGGCTGATCGACCTGGCGGCGAGCTCCGCGGACAAGGGCGTCGAAAAGACAGCGGTGCTCAACCGCGACGACGTCAGCTACGAGCGCCTGGCCCGGCGACCGATCTCGCGGCGGTGGACGTACGGCATGACCACGGCCTCGGACCTGCATCCTCTCGAGCTGGCGATCACCGGCAGCGGTTCGCATTTCCGGATGAAGACGCCGATGGGGGACACCGAGGTGACCCTGAACGTGCCGGCGCGCTTCAACATCTACAACGCGCTGTGCGCCGCCGGCGTGTGCCTGGCCCTCGGGGTGCCGGTCGAGGACATCGGCCGAGGGCTCGCGGGGTTCGAGGGCGTGCGTGGCAGGCTCGAGCCGGTCGACCTCGGCCAGGACTTCCGCGTCTACATCGACTTCGCGCACGCCGCCGGCTCGCTCGCCAGCGCCCTGGCCGAGCTGCGGCCGTTCACCCGCGGCCGGCTGATCGTCGTCTTCGGCTCCACGGCGCGCTCGGACCACGACCGTCCCGGCATGGGACGCGCGGCGGCGGAGTTCTCGGACTTCTTCATCATCACCACGGACGACCCGCTCTCGGAGGATCCCGTGGAGATCGCGCGCGACGTCCAGTCGGGAGCGAGCGGCAAGGCGCCCGGCCGCGACTACGAGGTCGTCATCGACAGGCGGGCGGCCATCCGGCGAGCGATCGAGCTCGCGCAACCAGGCGACACGGTGCTCCTCGCGGGCAAGGGCCACGAGCGCTCGATGCGCACGGCGAAAGGCTCAGAGCCCTGGGACGAGCGCGCCGAGGCCGAGGCCGCGATCAACGACCTCCGCCGACCATCCTGACGATCTCGACCTGGTCGCCTTGGTCCAGCACGACCTTCTCGAAGAGCGCGCGCTCGACGATCTCGCCGTTGTGCTCGACGGCGACCGCGCCTGGATCGACGCCGAGCGTGCGCAGGTAGTCGAGCAGCGGCGTCGCCGATTGCAGCTCGACCTGCTTGCCGTTGACCTGCAGCGCGATCACCCTTCTATCAGTCCCATGAAAACATTCCGATCGCCGCGTAGCCCGCGGCACCGGCGGCATGGACTTCGTCTACGCGCTCCTCGCTCACGCCGCCGATGGCGAGCACAGGAATCCGGACCGCGGCCGCGACCGAGGACAGCGCCTCGACGCCCACGGGTTTCACGTCCGGGTGGCTGGCGCTCCGCCACACCGGGCCGAAGATGACGTAGTCCGCGCCCTCCACGCCGGCGCGTTTGGCGGCCTCGAGCGAGTGCACCGAGCGCCCGACCAGTCCACGCCGGATCAGTCCGCGGGCGAACTCGACCCCGATGTCCCGCTCGGGCAGGTTCACGCCCGCGGCGCCGGTGGCCACGGCCACGTCGCACCGCGAGCTGACGACGACCGGGACGGGAGACGACGCCACGAGCGCGGCCGCCTCTCGCTCCAGCTCGCGGGTCGTGAGGTGAGGCGCGCGCAGCTGGAGGATCGTGGCCCGCGACCCCGTGCGCAGGCCAGCGGCCGCGTCCGGCACGATTGCCATCGCGACCGGGAACGCTAGCTCCGCCTGGAGACGCCCTCGGTCGGCGAGCTCGGCCTGGCCTCCCGCTGCATGGTGACGCGTCCCGCGAGAAACGCCTTGCGGCCCGCCTCGACGCCTCCGCGGATCGCCTCGGCCATCAGCGGTGGGTCCTTGGCCAGGGCGACCGCCGTGTTGACCAGCACCGCGTCGGCGCCGAGCTCCATCGCGAGCGCCGCGTCGGACGGAACGCCGATGCCGGCGTCGACGACCACGGGCACCGTGGCCTGCTCGACGATGATCCGGACCTGCTCGAGCGTCTGCAGGCCCTGCCCGGACCCGATCGCCGACCCCAGCGGCATCACAGTCACGGTGCCGATTTCCTGCAATTTGCGCGCAAGGACCGGGTCAGCGTTGATGTACGGCAGCACCTTGAACCCGTCGTCGACCAGGACTCGTGCCGCCTTGAGCGTCTCCTCGGGGTCGGGGAAGAGGTAGCGGGGATCGGGGATGATCTCCAGCTTCACCCAGTCGGACAGGCCCATCGAACGGGCGAGGCGGGCGATCCGGATCGCGTCGTCCGCGGTCTTGCAGCCCGCCGTGTTGGGCAGCACGCGGAAGCGAGACCAGTCGATCGTGTCGAAGATGGTCCGCGTCTTCGGCGCGTCGAGCTCGACGCGGCGCAGGGTGACGGTGACGACTTCGCAGCCCGAAGCCTCGAGCGCGGCGAGCTGGACCTCCTCCGAGGGGTACTTGCCCGTGCCCAGGAAAAGGCGCGAGCGCAACCCGACGCCGGCGATGACGAGGGGGTCGGCGTGCACGACAGTTTGCACGCGGCCAAGCTTACGTGAGGCTACAGGTCCTGCTGCAGGAGCAGAGTCTTGTCGCGGCCGTAGGTGAGCCGCTTCACCGCGTCGTCCACCGAAAGCCACAGCAGCCTGTCGACCTCGATCCCCGGCTTGAAGCGGCCGCCGCGCACCTCCATCACCCAGTAGCACGCGACCTTGTCGCGGCCGCGCCGGTCCACGTACGCGGTGCAGCCGACCGGCCGGCCGAGCTCGCAGCGCAGCCCGGTCTCCTCACGCACCTCGCGCACTGCGCAGTCCTCCGGCGACTCGTCGGGCTCGACCTTGCCCTTCGGCAGCGTCCAGTCGTCGTAGGCGGGGCGGTGGATGACGGCGATCTCGGTCTCACCCGAGCGCGATTTGCGGAGGACGACTCCCCCGGCCGCCCTGACGACGCTCACGTCGGTGATTCCAAGGACCTTTGCTGCCACGGTTGCTCCTTTGTCTGCTGAAACGTTGGGGGCTTGACGTTCGGTCGCAGTTTAACCGCGAAGCGCCGTCAGGTCGAGAGCCGCGCCTCTTACAGCTGGCCCGCGAGCGCGATCTGCCGGCGCAGCACCCAGCGGCTCACCAGGTTGATGCCGAGCACGAGCACGATGAGCACCAGCGCGGCGCCCCACGCCTGGTTCTGCAGTGATCTGTAAGGCAGCAGCGCGTACTTGAAAACGGTGAGCGGCAACGCCTGCATCGGGCCGTTTGGGTCCAACTCGAGGATGTGCGCGCCGAACGCCGTGAACAGGAGGGGCGCCGTCTCGCCCGCAGCTCGCGCGACGGAGAGCAGCGCGCCGGTGATGACGCCTGGCGCCGCCGCGGGGAGGATGAGCTGCAGGGAGACGCGCCATCGCGGCAGGCCGAGGGCGACTCCGGACTCGCGGAGGCCGTTCGGGATGAGCGCCACCGCGCCTTCGGTCGTGCGCGTGACGATGGGCAGCATCAGGACCGCGAGCGCGACCGAACCGGAGAACGCGGAGAAGTGGTGGAGGGGCACGACGAGGAACGCGTAAGCGAACAGGCCGATGGCGATGGAAGGAGTGCCGACGAGCACATCGCTCGCCAGGCGCACCGAGCCGGCCCAGCGCGCATAGCCGTACTCGGCGAGGTAGATGCCGCCGAGGATGCCCGTCGGGATCGCCATCAGCGACGCGACCCCGACCATGATCGCGCTGCCCACTATGGCGTGGCCGACGCCCGCGTTCGAGACTGCGGGGCAACGCGGCTCGCACGGCGGGAGCTCGACGTTGAGGAAGAACTGGGGGTGGATCACCGACGGCATGCCATTGACGACGGTGAACCACAGCACCAGGCCGAGCGGGATGATCGCGACCACGGTCAAGGCGTACATCAGCCCCAGCCATGCTCGGCTCGCGTAGCGGCGGCGGGTGTTGCGGCTGATCACACCTGCCTGGCCTCGCCTGCGGTCGACCTCACGAGCAACAGAGCGAAGATGTTGACCGCCAGCGTGACGAGGATGAGCACGAGGCCAAGCTCGATCAGCGACGCCGGGTAGAGCGTGCCAGTCGCCTCGGTGAACTCGTTCGCGATGACGCTGGCCAGCGTGTACGCGGGCTGGAACATGGAGTGCGGGATGACGTAGGCGTTGCCGATGATCATCGTCACCGCGATCGTCTCGCCCAGCGCGCGGCCGAGGGCGAGGATGGTCGCGCCGAAGATGCCGGCCCGCGCCGACGGCAGGATGACGCGCCACGTGGTCTCCCACCAGGTCGCGCCGAGGGCGACCGCGTTCTCCTTCATCTCACGGGGCACTGCCTTGATCACGTCGCGCGAGATAGCCGTCAGCGTGGGCAGGATCATCACCGCGAGCACGAGCGCCGCGTTGAAAAGGCTGCGCACGGCGGGTGAGCCCAGCCAGCCGATGAAGACGGCGTGGTCCGACACGGGCACCTCGATGTGCTCGAACGACCACGGCCCCAGGACGTAGAGCGCCCAGATGCCGTAGACCACGCTCGGGATCGCGGCCAGCAGTTCGACGCCCGTGCCGAGGACGCCGCGGACGGCGGTATGACCGGGCTCGGCCAGGATCACGGCAACGGCCACGCCGACCGGCAGCGCCAGAGCCAGGGCCAGGAAAGCGGAGGAGACGGTGCCGAAGATGGCCGGGAGGGCACCGAAGCTGTCGGTGACCGGGTTCCAGTCGGTGCCGGTCAGAAAACTCGCACCGAAGTGCCGGATCGACGGCATCGCCTGGACGATGAGGATCGAGACGATCAGGACGAGGATCGTCGGGACCAGTGTCGCGACAACGCCGACGAAGATCCGGAATCCTTCCCGCGGCGGCCGGTACGCGACGGGGGTGGCGACTCTCGACTCGACGACGGCGGCCATCCCGGCTAGGCGGCCGCCTGGCGGTCGAGGCGGTAGCCGATGCCGCGCACCGTCACGATCTCAAACGGCGCGACGCCGGCGAACTTCTCCCGCAGCCACCGGATGTGCACGTCGACCGTCTTCCGGTCGCCGGCGAAATCATGCCCCCACACATTCGCGAGCAGCACCTCTCGGGTGTGCACGCGACCGGGATGGGCGAGGAGGTAGGAGATGAGGTCGAACTCGCGCGCCGTGAGCTTGACGTCGTGGCCGCCCATGACGACTCGACGCGCCGCCCGGTCGATGGTGAAGCCGCCAACGCTATCGCGCTCCGGGGTCGCGTGCGGCTCGTTGGCGTCGGGCGCCGAGCGCCGCAGCACCGCGTTGACGCGCGCCAGGACCTCGCGGACGGAGAAGGGCTTGGTGATGTAGTCGTCGGCGCCGAGCTCGAGGCCGACGATCTTGTCGACCTCGGCGTCCTTGGCCGTGATCATGATGATCGGCACGCGGCTGCTCCTCCGCAGCGCCCGGCAGAAATCGAATCCGCTCATCCCCGGCAGCATCAGGTCGAGAAGAACGAGGTCCGGCGGAGCGGAGCGGGCGGTGCGCAGACCCGTTGCCCCGTCGCTCGCCTCGTGCACTGAAAAGCCTGCCGCGGTGAGGTTGTACCGGAGCATCTCACGGATGCCTTCGTCGTCCTCGACGACGAGCACCCGGCCCGCGCCTGTCATCCGAGCTCCACCACCTGTCCCGACTCGAGGAAGACGATGTCCTCGGCGACGTTGGTGACGCGGTCGGCGATGCGCTCGAGGTTGTGCGCCACCAGCAGTAGCGTCACCGAGCGCAGGGCGTCGTCGCTGTCGAGATGTCCGTTGCCCATCTCCTTGACCAGGTCCTCGAACACGCGGTGGTAGAGGCGGTCGATCTCGTTGTCGCGACCCGCGACTTCGCGCGCTCTCGGCTCGTTCTGGTCGATGAGCGCCTCCAGGATGTCGTGCACCTGGCCTATGGCGAGCTGGCCCATGAGCCCGAACTCGGCGCGCAGCGGCCGGTCGGGCAGGGCGACGAGCGTGCCGGTCATGCGTGCGATCCGCACGGCGTAGTCACCCATCCGCTCGAGCTCGGTGGCGATGTACTGCAGGCCCATCAGGTAGCGCAGGTCGCGGGCGACGGGCTGCTGCGTGGAGATGACCATGAACACCTGCTCGCGCATCTGACGGAACAGCTCGTTCAGGTAGTGGTCCTGCGACCGAACCTTCTCGGCCGCGGCTCCGTCGCGCCTGCGCAGCGCGTCGAGCGCCGCCTCGATCTGCGACTCGACCAGGGTGCCCATGCGCACGAGCGACTCGCGCAGGCCGGCGAGCTCTCTTTCGAATGTCAGTCGCGGCATCTCGGCGTCATCCGAACCGCCCGGTGATGTAGGCCTCGGTGCGCTCGTCCTGCGGTCGGTTGAAGAGGTCGGCGGTGGGGGCGAACTCGATCAGCTCGCCGTAGCGCCCCTCGACGTTCATGAGCATGAAAGCGGTGAAGTCGGACACGCGCGCGGCCTGCTGCATGTTGTGGGTGACGATGACGATCGTGAAGTCGCGCGTCAGGGTCGACATCAGGTCCTCGATCTTCAGCGTCGCGACGGGGTCCAGCGCCGAGCAGGGCTCGTCCATGAGGATGACGGTGGGCCTGACGGCGATGCACCGCGCAATGGCCAGCCGCTGCTGCTGGCCACCGGACAGGGACGTCGCGGGCTCGTGGAGGCGGTCCTTGACCTCGTCGAGCAGCGCGGCGCGCTCGAGGCTCTGCTCGACGGCTCGCTCGATTTCCGCCTGCTTCCAGCCCAGAAGTCGCGGCGCGAAGGCGACGTTGTCGCGGATCGACATTGGGAAGGGGCTTGGGCGCTGGAAGACCATGCCGACCTTCTGCCGGAGCTCGAGAAGCCTTCGCGTGGCGATGACGTTCTCGCCATCGAGCAGAACGCGGCCGGTCGCGTGAGCGCCCGGCACGAGGTCGTACATCCGGTTGAAGACCCTGAGCAGGGTGCTCTTGCCGCAGCCGGACGGGCCGATGATGGCCGTGATCCGCCGGTCGGGGATATCGAAGCTGACGTCCTTCAAGGCCGGCTTGTGGCCGTAGAAGAACGAGAGCTCGTCGACCTCGAGTTTCGGGCTCCCTGTCCCAGGTAATGCGTGGAGGCCGAGCCTGCCTACGTGGGCGGGCGGCCGGATGAACGGTCGAGCGTCTGCCATTCCCCCGCCTCAGGATAGGGACGCCTGGATTAAGCCGAATTTATGCCCCGGTTAAGACTGTGCGCGGCAGCGCGATGTGGAACACCTGTCCACCATCGGTTGCCGCCTCCGTCCAGACACGGCCACCGAGCACCTGGACGAGGTGCTTGGTGATGGCCAGCCCGAGGCCGAACCCGCCGGCTTCGCGCGGCCGGGCCCGGTCCACCTTGTAGAAGCGTTCGAAGACCCGGCTCCAGTGCTCGGGAGAGATGCCCGGCCCCCGGTCGCGGACGCTGATGACCAGCTCGTCACCGTCGACCGCGGCGGCGACGTCGATGGCGCTCCCCGGCGGCGAAAACTTGGCCGCGTTGTCGATCACGTTGTCGACCGCCTGCACCAGCTTGGCCCGGTCGGTCTCGATCGTCATCCCGTCGGGAATGGCGGCGTTGACAGGCCGGTCGATGCCGAGTCGAGTGATGCTGTCCGTGACCAGCACCGTCAGGTCGAAGCGAGACAAGTCGACGCTCATCGTCCCCATCTCGATGTCGCCAAGCTGGCGCAGGTTGTCGATGATCTTGCTGATCAGGTCGGCCTCGCGGATCACGCGTTCGACGAAACGCCGGCGGTCTTCGGCAGCCGGCGCGCCGAGCAGGCTCTCGGCGGCGAGGCGAAGCGATGTGATCGGAGTCTTGAGCTCATGGACGAGGTTGGCCACGAACTCCTGCCGCACAGTGCCCAGGCGGCGCAGCTCGGTGACGTCGACCAGGAAGAGGATGGACTCGGCGCCGCGCTGGACCCTGTGGGCGCGCATCGTCCGCCGGTGGTGGACCAGGTGAACTTCGGCGTCGACGACATCGCCGCGCGCCATCTCGAAGAGGCTTGACTCAAGAGTGACCTCGACGATGCTGGCCGGCAGGCGCGCCCGGTCGATGGTGAAGAGGTCGCGCGCCGCCTTGTTGGCGCGCACGACGCGCCCGTCAGAGTCGAGCAGCAGGGCCACGAGCGGCGCGTCTTCGAGGGCCTCCGAAAACCAGTCGCGCGAGCGCGCATCGGGAGACTCGAAGTCGCTCGCCCTCCGGCGATAAATCACGGCGCGAGTATGCGATTCGGTACGCGGGACACACACGCTTAAGCCGCGATTAACTCCGGCATAACCCTCCGCTCCTACCGTGGTAGGCGTTTCGGAAACGGAGCAAATCAGGAGGGGTTTAGATGCTTCGCAGCTCGTTCTTCACGCGATTCCTGCTCGGGGCCGGGATCGCCGCCCTCATCGCCACCGCGTGTGGCGGCTCGACCGGTACAGGCTCGGCGACGCCGTCGGCCGACGTAGGCCAGGGCTCCCTGACAGGCGCGGGCGCCACGTTCCCGGGTCCGTTCTACCTGAAGGCCTTCGCCGACTACTCCGCCAGGTACCCGCAGGTGACTGTCAACTACCAGGCGGTCGGCTCGGGCGCGGGCATCCAGCAGTTCATCAAGAAGACCGTTGATTTCGGCGCGAGTGACGTGCCGATGGGCGCGACGGACATCGCGTCCGCCGGCGGCGCCGACTCGGTAACGCAGATCCCGACCACGCTCGGCGTGGTCTCCATCGCATTCAACATCTCCGGCGTCAACCAGTTGAACCTCGACGCCGACACTCTCTCCGGCATCTTCCTCGGCCACATCACAAAGTGGAATGACCCCAAGATCGTCGCACTCAACAGCGGCGTCACGTTGCCCAACAAGGCGATCACGGTCGTCCACCGCTCCGACGGCAGCGGCACCACGTTCCACTTCACTGATTACCTGAGCAAGGTGTCCGCCGAGTGGAAGACCAAGGTCGGCAACGCCAAGTCCGTCAAGTGGCCGACCGGCGTCGGCGCGAGCGGCAACCAGGCCGTTGCCCAGGCGGTCGCGTCCACCGACGGCTCGGTCGGGTACGTCGAGCTCGCGTACGTCGTCCAGACCGGAATGAAGCAGGCCGCGTTGAAGAACGCGAACGGCAAGTTCGTGCAGGCAAGCGTCGCGGGCGCGACGGCGGCGGCCGGGACGAACAACAATGTCGGCCCGACCAACTACTCCATCACGAACGCTGCGTGCGACGCGTGCTACCCGATCGCCGGCTTCAGCTGGGTGATGCTCTACACCAGCTACAGCGACGAGGCGAAGGGCAAGGCCGTCGTCAACCTTTTCAAGTGGCTGGTCACTGATGGCCAGTCGGACAGCACCGACCTGCAGTACGCGCCGCTCCCGTCGGCCGTGCAGCAGCTTGCCCTTACGAACCTGAAGACCATCAAAGCGGGCGGAAAGGCGGTCCTCGGCTAAGACTCGTTCTCTGCTCCGGGCGAGGCGGCGAGGGTTCGAGCCCCTCGCCGCTCCCCTTTCTAGAGCGGCTTGCGCGCCGGGATCCCAGGGCGGCGCGGATACGCGTCCGGCGTCAGCCTGACCTTGTCGACCACGACGACCGTTCCCGCCCGCCGGACGGCCGACGGTGCCGGCGCCGCGCCGTGCAGCGAGCCGCCGAGGACCTCGATGGCGTGCGCGGCCGCGGTCAGGTCTTCTTTCTCCGTCTTCTGAGCGAGCATGCGGCCGCCAACCCTGACCAGCGGCAGGCAAAGCTCGACCAGGACCGGTAGCGCCGCCAGTGCGCGGGCCACGGCGACGTCAAAGCGCTCGCGGTAGCGTGGGTCGCGGCCCGTGTCCTCGGCCCGCCGGGCGACCACCTCCACGCCGCGAAGGCCGAGCCGCGCCGCGGTCTGGACCAGGAAGGCGGCCTTGGCCTGGTCGGCCTCGATGAGCGTGACCTCGAGCTCCGGCCGGGCGATCTTGAGCGGCAAGCCGGGCAGGCCGCCGCCCGAGCCGACGTCGACCAGCGTCTGCGCACCGCCGAGGTGATCGAGGACGACCAGGCAGTCGGCGATCAGCCCGGAGGCCGGCGCTGACACCAGGCCGGGCCACTCCTCGATCAGCCGCGCCAGCTCGGAGAACCTAGAATCCATCTCTGAGATGCCCATCTACGAGTATCGGTGCGAGAGCTGCGCCGAGAAGTTCGAGGTGCTGACCAGGTTCGCCGAGCGCGACAGCATGCAGGTGTGTCCGGCCTGTGAGTCGACGAAGACGCGCGTGCTCGTCTCGAGCTTCGCGTCCTTCGGCAGCGGCGAGTCTTCGGCGTCCGACTTCATGAGCGAGTCGAGCGGCGGCGGCTGCGCCTGCGGCGGCGCCTGCTCCTGCGGATCCCCCAACTAGCCGCGTAGCTTGCTGTTCCCGGTCACCTACCGGGTCAACGCGGCCGGCCACATGGAGGTGGGCGGCTGCGACCTCGTCGAGCTTGCGCAGCGCCACGGCACGCCGCTCTACGTCTACGACGAGGCCACTGTGCGCCAGCGCGCTTCTGAGTACGTCGCCGCGATGGGCGGCGCCGGCCAGGTCCTGTACTCTGCGAAGGCGTTTGCGTCGCCGAAGTTCCTGCGTGTGGTCGCCGAGGAAGGGCTCGGCCTCGACGTCGTCTCGGCGGGTGAGCTGCACCTCGCACTGAAGTCGGGCTTTCCCCGCGAGCGCGTCCACTTCCTCGGCAACAACAAGAGCCTGGATGACGTACGTGCCGCGTACGCGGCGGGCGCGACGATCGTCATCGACGGCGACCACGAGTTCGACCTGCTGGGCGCTGTGGTGCCCGAAGGCAAGCGCGCGCCCGTCATGCTCAGGATTTCGCCCGGCGTCAAGCCGGACACGCACGACCACATCTCGACCGGCCAGCTCGACTCCAAGTTCGGCTTCTCGATCGAGTCGGGCGCTGCGCGTGCGGCCGTGGAGAAGGCGCTGGCGCAACCGCGTCTCGAGCTCGTCGGCCTTCACTCGCACATCGGCTCGCAGATCTTCGCCCTGCGCGCGTTCGAGCAGGCGATGGACATCATGCTTGGCCTGCTCACCGAGCTGCGGCGCGATCTCGGCTACGAGCCACGCAAGCTCGGCGCCGGGGGCGGCCTCGGCATCGCCTACACACGCGACGACGACCCGCCGACGCCGAGGCACTTCGTTGAGACGATCCTGCACGCGACGGTCACTGGCTGCGAGCGCCGCAGGCTGAAGGTTCCTGAGTTGGTGGTGGAGCCGGGTCGTTCGATCGCCGGGCCCGCCGGCATGGCGCTGTACACCGTCGGCTCGATCAAAGACATCCCGGGAGTGCGGCGCTACGTGGCGGTCGACGGCGGCATGGGCGACAACATCCGGCCCAAGCTGTACGGCGCGCGTTACGAGGCGTTCCTCGCGTCGGGGCCCGAGCGGGCAACCGACGGCAAGGTGACCATCGCGGGCAAGTACTGCGAGTCGACGGACATCCTGATCACGGACATCGAGATGCCGGCGCTGAAGCCAGGCGACGTCATCGCCGTGCCCGCCGCGGGCGCGTACTGCCTCGCCATGGCCAGCAACTACAACGGCATGCCCCGGCCCGAGGTACTGATGCTGCGCGACGGACAGGCGCGGGTGATGCGCCGGCGGGAGACGCTCGACGACCTGGTCGCGGCGGAAGTCTTTTAGCTACAGCCCGACCGTGACGGTGGGCGAGGAGTAGCAGGTCGAGCCGCTGCATGCATTGACGTGCGCGTGGTTGCCGACGACCACCCCGGTCGAGCCGTAGGTCGGGGTCGTGAAGTACGTGTTGCCCGATGGCACCGTCACTGTGCCCTTGGACGTCGTCGTTCCCAGAGTGTCGTTCACGAGGTAGATCGTCCAGGTCCCGCCACCGAAGTAGTGGAGGACTGCAGTGAAGCCGTTCAACGTCGCGATGCCGTTGACGAGCGTCACATACGGCGTCGGGGGCGGCGACGCGGGAGGCCCGGTCGGCGTCGGGGTCGGGCTCGGCTTCGGTGCCGACGTCGGGTTGGACGTCGGGTTCGACGTCGGGTGCGGCGTCGAGCCGGGTGTCGGTGACGTGCCTGAACCGGTCGACGACGGCGACGGCGATGCGGTCGCGCCCACGCTCGGGGACGACGACGGCGCCGCGGCCACGCCCGAGACCACGCGCAGCGGGGCGTCCCTGTGGCAGGCGTTTTCCCAGCAGATCTTGACCACGTGGTCGCCCAGCTCGGCGTCGACCGGAACGGTCATGTCGACCTCGACTTGACCGCGGCTGTCCGCGCGAAACGGATACGTGTGGACCACGCTGTGGAGCTGTATCTCGCCCACCTGGTTGGCCGGGACGTGGGTCGCCGTCACCTGTACTGTCTCGCCAGGGGCGGCCTGGATCGGGTTCACCGAAAGAGTCGTGGCCTGGGCGGCGATCGCGCAGACGCCGAACGAGAGGAGCACGAGCAACAGCGCGGCGAGGGCGACGATGCGCCGGTCGATGCGGCGCCTCGCCGGAGGCGGTGTCGCCGGTGGGGCCGCGACGGCGGCCGGCGCCGTCACCATGACTGTGTCCGGCTGCGACAGGGGTTTGGTCCTGGTCACCGATGGCGCCATGACCATGGTCGCCGCGACCCGCGGCGCCGGCGCCTGCTCGAGGGCCCCCTGGAGGGCATCGACGAACGCCGTGCACGACTCCCAGCGCTGGCTCGGGTCTTTGGCCAGGCCGCGCATGATGACGGCGTCGACGTCGGGCCCGAGCGCGGCGACCCGCGCACTCGGCGGAGAGGGATAGCGGTGGACCTGGGCGTACAGCACCTCCATCAGCCCTTCGCCGTCGAAGGGGATGGAGCCGGTCAGCATCTCGTAGGCCATCGTGGCCAGCGAGTAGCGGTCGGCCGCCGGCCCGGCGTGGGCGCCCGTCACCTGCTCCGGCGCCATGTAGGCCGGCGTGCCCGTCGTGACGCCCGTCATCGACTTGAGCGAGGACCCCTGCATGAGCTTGGCCAGGCCGAAGTCGGCGAGGACCGGCGAGTCGTCCGCGGTCAGCAGCACGTTGGCGGGCTTGACGTCCCGATGGGCGATGCCGTGGGCGTGGGCGTAATCGAGCCCGGCCGCGATCCCGCGCAGATACTTCAGGGCAGCGGCGCTGTCCAGCGGGCCCTGGCCGATCTTGCCCGCCAGGCTTCCGCCCGGGATGTACTCGACGATCATGTAGGGCGTGCCCTGGAACTCGCCGAAGTCGTAGACGTCGACGATGTTCGGGTGCCGGAGCTTGGCGATCGCCTGGGCTTCGTGGCGGAAGCGGGCGACGGTGTCCGGGTCGGGGGTTATGGCCTGCATGACCTTGACCGCGCCGGTGCGCTCGAGCTGCGGGTGGTAGGCGCGGTAGACCACGCCCATGGCGCCCTGGCCGATGAAATCCTGGACCTCGTAGGCCCCGAGCCTGGTCCCCGCGGCTATGGACACTGGGCGTGATTATGCGTTTCGAATGCCGATCTCATGCTGGAATAACCAACGGGAGCCCCGCCGGGTGCTTGCGAGGGGCTTTCTAGCTGGCTCCCAGGACGTTGACCGAGGTCGAGGCGCAGCCGAACGGGTCGCATGCCTCCAGGTAGGCGACGCCCGGCCGGACCGTTACCGGGATCGAGTAGGAGACCTGGAACCCTCCGTCTGGTCCCACGACCCCCCTCAAGAGCTCCTCGTCGGTGGCCGTCGGATACTGCACGAACCGGAACGTGAAGACCCGGTTGGGGACGAAGCGCTTCCCCTGCACCCACCAGACCGAGTTGCCGATCTTGATCGTCGACGACAGCGAGGTCAGGGTTCGACCGGAAGCGCCCGTGGGCGTGATCGTTGGCAGTGCGCTGGGGCTCGGGGACGCCTTCGGGCTGGGGGACGCTGAGGGGGATGGCGCCGGCGAGACGCCGGCGACCGGCGCCAGGACGTGCAACGTCTGTTCCAGCCTGCACGAGCCGTTCCAACACAGCTTCACCTGGTGGTCGCCGGGGCCGATGTCGTTCGGGACGGTGAAAGTCACGTCGACGTGGCCGCTCCCGTTGGCCCTGAACGGATAGGTGTACTGCGCGCTCCACAGTTCGACGCGCCCCGCCTGGTTGGGCGGCAGATGGTCGGCGGCGAGGACGACGCTGTCGCCGGCGGTCACGGTGGTCGAGGAGAGCGAGAAGGTCACCGGGCGGTGGGTCGCCACCCAGCCGGCGACGCCCACGACAAGCAGGGCGAGGATGACGCCGAGCGCGAGCCAGGCGAGCGTCGAACGGCGGGACTTGCGGGCCGGCACCACCGCCGGCGGCGGTGAGGGATAGGCCAGGGTCATCACCGGGCGCGATGACGGGGCTTCGACCCGTTCCATCACGGCCGTCTCGGTCACCGGCGCCGACCGGACCGTCGAAGGGGCCACCACCATGGTCGCGGCGACCGCCGGCTCGGGGCCGAGCGCCGCCTCGAGGGCGTCCACGAAGGCGGTCGCCGAGTCCCAGCGCTGCGTGGGTTCTTTGGCCAGCCCGCGCATCACGACCTCGTCGACCCGATGCCCGAGCGAGGCGTCGCGCGCGCTCGGCGGCGGCGGGTAGCGGTGGACCTGGGCGTAGAGCAGTTCCATCAGCCCCTCGCCGTCGAACGGGATGAGCCCGGTCAGCATCTCGTACGCGATCGTGGCCAGCGAATAGCGGTCGGCAGCCGGCCCGACGCGGCTGCCGGTCACCTGTTCGGGCGCCATGTAGGCCGGCGTGCCGGTGGTCACGCCCGTCATCGACTTGAGCGACGAGCCCTGCATCAGCTTGGCCAGGCCGAAGTCGGCCAGCACCGGCGTGTCGTCGGCCGTGAGCAGGACGTTCGCGGGCTTGACGTCGCGGTGCACCACACCGCGCGCGTGCGCGTAGTCGAGGCCGGAGGCGATGCCGCGCAGGTACTTGAGAGCGGTCGCCCGGTCGAGCGTGCCCTCCGCCATGCGGCCCGCCAGGCTTCCGCCCGGGATGTACTCGACGATCATGTAGGGCGTGCCCTGGAACTCGCCGAAGTCGTAGACGTCGACGATGTTCGGATGCCGCAGCTTCGCGATCGCCTGGGCTTCGTGGCGGAAGCGGGCCACGGTGTCGGGGTCGGGGGTGATCGCCTGCATGACCTTGACCGCTCCGATGCGCTCGAGCTGCGAGTGGTAGGCCCGGTAGACGACGCCCATGGCGCCCTGGCCGACGAAGTCCTGGACCTCGTACTGGCCTAGCTTCGTCCCCGTCCCGATCGACACGGGTGCTGATTATGCGGTCGGGCCGTTCGAACTCAGGTCGGGTTAACCGTTACTTGATTTCCAGCCGGCGCTGCCTCCTCGCCGAACGGCGACCAGCCCCGCCAGGATCGACAGTGCGATCTCCTCGGCGGTGCGGGCGCCGATGTCGAGGCCGACCGGGGTCTGGATCCGGGCGATCACGTCTTCGGAAACGCCGCCGGCCCGCAACGCCTCGAGGTGGTGGCCGGTGTGGCGGCGGCTGCCGACCAGCCCGATGAACCGGGGGTTTCGTGGGAGCACCGCCCGCAGCGCCGCGACCAGGTCGGGGGCGTCGTGGTTCGTGTGCACGACATACAGGTCGGCCCCGTCCGCGACCGCCGGCGTCGCGGCTGCCGTGGTGGCAAGCGTCGTCCGAAACCCGACCTTCGGCGCCCACCGGGCCAGAGCCCGGCCGACCGGCGTCGAGGCGAACACCACCAGCACCGGCGCGGCCGCGTAGGGCTCGAGGTAGACATCGATCGAGCCGAGGTCGTGGCGGTACGTGCGGGTGCGCGGCGCGCCGTCGGAGGCGGTTGCCGCGGCGTCCTCGAGCGCCGCCGTATCGAACTCGCTGCAGCCGAGGGTGCCCGCTAGCGCCGAGTCGCGCGACATCAAGAGCTTCGCTCCGGGCTGCGACGGCGGCTCTCCGTCCAGCTTGATCACTGTGGCCAGCACGACCTCTTCGCCACCCGCAATGCGCCGCGCGAGCTCCTCCTCGACGCTAGGCATTCGTCCCCGCCCGAGCCAGGACCGAGTACAGGACCTGGCCCGCCCGCACCACCTCTTCGTCGGTGGTTGCGTAGCCGGTGGTGAGTCGCAGGCTGCCGAGCGCCTGCTCCATGGAGAGCCCCATGGCCAGCAGCACGTGCGAGGGATCGAGCGATCCCGAAGCGCACGCCGAGCCGCTCGAGACGGCAATTCCGGCAAGGTCGAGCGCCAGCAGCAGATCCTCTCCCTTCCGGTCCGAGAAGACGCACGAAGCCACGTTCGGGAGACGTTTCTCGGCCCCGGTCGGCACGCCGCCAACGTCGCGCAGCACCAGGTTGAGCGCGAGGCTTTGGCTGTACGCGGTAGCCGAGCGCCGCTCATGTTCGTGCGCGCATGTCGTCAGCGCCACCGCGACCGCCAGCGCCGAGGCGGCGTCCTCGCGCCCCGCGCGCCGCCCCCACTCCTGGGGGCCGCCGTAAAGCAGCGGTTCGATGCGCACCCCGTCGCGCACGAAGAGCAGACCGCCGCGACCCGCGCCGAGCTTGTGGCCGCTGAAGGACATGAGGTCGGCGCCTTCGGGAACCGGGATCCACCGTGGACCGGCGCACGCGTCGACATGGACGAGCGCGCCGACGTCGTGGGCACGTTCGATGACCTCCGCCACGGGCTGCACTGTTCCCACCTCGTTGTTGGCGAGGCCCACGGAAACGAGCGCCGTCCCCGGCTTGATGCCGTCGAGGTCCACCACGGCGGCGTCGTCGACTCGCGCGATGGCGACATCGCGCCCGAGCGCGTTCATGCGTCGCGCGGCGCCGAGCACGGCCTGGTGCTCGGCGGCCCACGTGACGAGCGGTCCCGCGACGCCGAACAGCGCGAGATTCACCGCCTCGGTGCCTGAAGACACGAAGGTGACCTCGGTCCGCTTCGCCCCGATCGCGTGAGCCGCCGTGTCGCGAGCCCGATCGAGCGTCGCCCTCGCGGCGCGGCCTTCGGCGTGTGGGCTCGACGGGTTGGCCCAGAGAGATTGGCCTTCGAGGATCTTGCGCACCTCGGGAAGGAGAGGCGCCGAGCCCGCGTCGTCCAGGTAGATCCGGAGGCTAGCCGCGGCTGTGGTCGTGCTGGTGTACGAGCTCTTTGAGCGTGCCCTGGAAGCTCTTCAGGTAGAGGTGGAGGTCGAGGATCTCGTCGACGCTGATCGGTTCGGCTTTCGCGACCGGCTCCTTCGCCGGTTCCGTGCTCTCGATGTCCTCGACGGCCGCGCCGGCGATCGCCAGGACCACGATGAAGGTGACCTGGCACTGCGCGCAGGTGACCTGCAGGTGGAAGCGCTCGTCCTCGTGGCTCAGGACCTGCACGTCGCAGCCCTTGAGGCTGCGTCCGCAGACCGGGCAGTTGTAAAAGCGGGCACGGTCGCGGATGAACTCGATGATGCTCATCGCAGCGACCTAGTTTACGCTCGTACTGGGGCCCCCACGAAGTCGCGCCGCAGGCTCTGACTTCGTGGGGATTTCTAGCGATGGCCCTCGATGCACGTGCAGCCGGACATGCCCACGACCGCGGAATGGACCGTGCCCGCGGGCAGGACCATGCGGTCTCCGGGATTCAGTTCGAGGCGCCGGCCTTCATCCTCGAGCACGAACGTGATCGAGCCGTCGACGCAGTAGAGGACCTTCTCATAGGAGTGGTTGTGGGGCGCGTAGCGGTCTCCCGGACCGTTGGACCACGCGTAGCAGTCGGTCGCCTCGGTCTCGAGCTTCGCCATCAACTCATCGAGTGAGCCCATGGGCCGATTCTAAGATTGGTCCGGTGAGACCCCGTTTCCTCGCCGACTGCAACGTCGGCCGGCTTGCGCGGTGGCTGCGCGCCCTCGGCTACGACGCCTCCTACCATGCCCGCATCGACGATTCGGAGCTGGTGCGCGAGGCGGCGGCGGAGAACCGGGTCCTGCTCACGCGCGACCGCGACCTGACCAGGCGGCGCGTCATCCAGACCGGCGTCGTGCGCGCGATCCTGATCCGCGACGACGACGTCATCCAGCAGCTGCGCCAGGTCTTCTCCGAGCTCGGCCTCGAGCTGAAGGAGGCCCTCACGCGCTGCATCGAGTGCAACTCCGAGCTCGAGTCGCGCATCCCGGCCACCGTCGTGGAGCGCGTGCCCCCGTACGTGCGGCGCACGCAGTCGCGCTACTCCGAATGCCCCGAATGCGGACGCATCTACTGGGCCGGCACCCACTGGCAGCGCATGCGTGAGGTGCTGCTCGGGCTTTGAGGGACATTCTGCGGCGGCTCGTGGCGGGCGAGCTGACCGAGGACGAGGCGCTGGCCGAGCTGCGCCGGGTTCAGCTTGACGAGCTCTCTGGTCGGGCGCGGCTCGACCTCGGGCGCTACCTGCGGCGCGGCGTACCGGAGGTGGTCCTCGCCCAGGGCAAGTCGCCGGAGGAGGCGGCGCGACTCGCCGTCGCCATGGCGCGGCAGCACGGCCAGGGCCTGGTCAGCCGGATGACCCCGGCGCATCGCGCGGCCCTGGGCGAGGCGGCCGGAGGCATGCGCATCGTCGAGTACCACTCGTCCGCGCGCGTACTGCGGCAAGGTTTCGGACCGGAGCCGATCGCGGCGAAAGTCGGAATTCTTACGGCGGGCACGTCCGATGTCGCGGTCGCGGACGAAGCGCGCATGGTGGTCGAGGCGTGCGGGCTCGAGGCGCGACTGGACGCGGACCTCGGCGTCGCCGGTCTGCATCGATTCGTCGGTCCGCTGTCGGCGATGCTGGAGTGGGGCGCCGACGTCCTCATAGTCGCCGCGGGAATGGACGGCGTGCTCCCCGGGCTGGTCGCGGGACTGGTCGACGTGCCGGTGATCGGCCTGCCCGTCTCGACCGGGTACGGGCGCGGCGGTGCGGGCGAGGCCGCGCTCACGACGATGCTGCAGTCCTGCTCGACAGGGCTTGTCGTGGTCAACATCGACAACGGAATCGGCGCCGGTACGGCGGCGGTGTTGACCGCTCAGCGGCGCGGACGCAACGCGGCCACGACCGCAAACACGAGCGCGCCAAGGAGCAGAAGGCCGAACGCCACCGCCGCGACCACACGTGACGCGTCGGCGCCGCCGGGAATGGCGAAGACCAGCGCGAAGAGGAAGACCGAGACGAGCACCGCGACGAGGAGAGCCGGAAAGCCTCGGCGCGGGCGTCCGTAGAACAGCATCCAGAGCGCGCCGGGTCTTTTCTTCAAAGCAGCTCCAGCAGCTCCGCGAGCGAAGCGATCGTCGGGATGCCGTCCCGCGGCTCGTCCTCTGCGTGCGCCGTCACTACGACCGCCCGCATACCGAGAGCGACGGGGCCTTCGTAGTCCTCGCGTACGCGGTCGCCCACGAACAGCGTGCGCTCGGGTGTGGCGCGAATCGCATCGAGCGCCGCCCTGTAGAGCTCGGGAGCGGGCTTTCGCTTGCCGACCTCGCTCGAGAAGACGATCGCGTCGACAAGCTCGGCGATGCCGTTGGTTCGCAGCTGACGGCGCATCATCTGGGGCGGGAACGGCGCGTTCGAGCAGACCCCACGCTTGATCCCGCGCTCAGCCAGCGACCGAAGAATCCCGGTCGCCTCGACGTCGACCCGCACCGCGTGGTCCCAGCAGCGCTGCTCGGCGTCGAGGATCTCGTGCAGCAGCCCGTCGGGCAGGCGCATGCCGGCTCGCCGCCACGTGTCGCGGTAGACGTCCACGTAGTCGACCTCGTCCTCGCTCATGCTCCCGATGTACTCCTCGAGCGGCAGGAGGACGTCGTGAAGGATCGTCTCGGCCTCGGGCGCGGGCACGCCCAGCGCGGACTCGATCCGCGGCCGAAACTCGTTCAGCACGCGGAGCAGGTCGTCGGTCGGGTAGGTGAAGGTGACCAGCGTGCGGCCGTAGTCGAACAGAACGCCGTCAACCGCGGCCATGGTCATATCCTGATGCCCGTGGCGAAGGCGAGAAAGCTGACGCATCTCGACGAGAGCGGCGCGGCGCGCATGGTCGACGTCGCCGAGAAGCCTGCGACCGTGCGCGAGGCGACCGCCGAGTGCACCGTCCGCATGTCGGCCGAGACCATTCGCTCGGTGCAGGAGGGCACGCCCAAGGGCGACGCCCTCCAGGTCGCGCGCGTCGCGGGGATCATGGCCGCCAAACGCACGCCTGACCTCATCCCGCTCTGCCATCCGCTGCCGCTGACCGGCGTGACCGTCGACTTCGAGTTCGTCGAGGGTGGCGTGCGGATCACCGCCCGGGCGCGGGTCGTCGGTCAGACCGGCGTCGAGATGGAGGCCCTGACCGCGGCGGCGGTCGCGGGGCTCACGGTGATCGACATGACCAAAGGCGTCGAGCGTGGTGTCTACCTCGAGAACGTCCGCCTGCTCGAGAAGTCGGGTGGCCGCTCGGGCACGTGGAAACGAAGAGCCTGAGCTTTCGCGCCCATGTCATCACGGTCAGCGACGGCGTCTCGGCCGGGACGCGGGAGGACCTCAGCGGCCCGGCGCTCGAGAACCTGTTGCGCAACGCACAGTTCGAGGTCTCGGGACCGGAGGTTGTGCCGGACGACCACCAGCGCATCTGCGACGCCCTGGTCGCCGCGGTTGTGGCCGGCTCGGACCTGGTTCTGACCACGGGCGGCACAGGCCTTGGCCCGCGCGACGTGACGCCGCAGGCGACGTCGATGCTCATCGACTACGAGGTGCCGGGGATCGCCGAGCTCATGCGCAGGGCCGGCGCCGCGACCACGCCGATGGCGGCGCTGTCGCGAGGACTGGCGGGCGTGCGCGGCCAATCTCTGATCCTGAACGTGCCCGGGAGCATGAGGGGCGCCACAGAATCACTCGAGGCGGTGCTCCCGGTGCTGGCCCACGCGATGCAGCTCCTCCACGGCGACACCAAACACTGATGACCCGGCCCACCGCTCCGCGGCGGCCAGTGAGGCCGGGTCATTGAACCTCAACTCCGACATCGGCGAGGGCGCCGGGGACGACGAGGCGATCCTCGGGTCCGTCGACAGCGCCAACGTCGCGTGTGGCGTGCACGCGGGCTCGGCGTCGATCGCCATCGCCACCGCTCGCCGCTGCCGCGCGCTGGGCGTCGAGGTCGGCGCGCACCCGGGCTACGACGACCGCGCCGGTTTCGGCCGGCTCGAGCAATCCCTGTCGGCCGACGACATCGAGGCCCTGATCGACTTCCAGGTCGCCGGCCTTGCGGCGGTTGCTGCGATCGCGTACATCAAGCCGCACGGCGCGCTCTACCACCGCTGTCAGCGCGACGACGCCGTCGCCGACGCCCTGGTGCGCGTGGCCGGGAGGCACGGCGTGGGCGTGATGGGGCAGCCGGGCTTCGGCATCATCGCCGCCGCCGAGAGGGCGGGCGTGCCTGGGTATCGCGAGGGTTTCGCGGACCGGCTGATGCTGCCCGACGGAAGCCTCGCCCCTCGCGAGCAGGCGGGCGCGGTCTTGAATCCGAAGCTCGCCGCGGAGCAGGCGGTGTCCCTGGCGCGGTCCGGCCGCTACGACACGATCTGCGTCCACGGCGACACGCCGGGCGCGGCCGGCATCGCCGCCGCTGTGCGCGCAGCGCTTCGCGACGCGGGGATCGAGACGGCGCACCTCGCCCGTTGAACGCGGCGGGAGAGCTCGTTCTCAAGCTAGCCCTGACACCGCTGCTGGTCGGCGGTGCGAGCCTCGCCGGCCGGCGCTGGGGCTCCGCGGTCAGCGGCTGGCTGATCGGCATCCCGTTCACTTCCGGGCCGATCGCGTTCTTCCTCGCCCTGAGCCCCGGCGGCCGCTTCGCCGAGGACGTCGCGGCCGGAATCATGGCCGGCGCGATCTCGCAGGCGGCGTTCTGTCTGGGCTATGCGTGGACCGCGCAGCGCGCCGGCTCGGCGGGCTCGCTCGCGGGCGCGACGCTCGCGCTTGCCGCGTCGACCGCGGTGCTGACCGCAGTGGCGTTGCCGGCGGCCGCCGTCTTTGTCGTCATCATCGTCGTCATCGTGGTCGCGCTGTTCCTCATGCCGGCGTCGCGCGGGAGTGCGGACGAGCGGGTGGAGTACCCGGCGTGGGACATCCCGGCGCGGATGGCCGTCGCGACGGCGTTCGTGCTGGCGCTGACCTCCGCGGCCCCGCTGCTCGGAGCCCGGCCGGCGGGGCTCATCGCGCCCTTTCCGCTCTACGCGTCGGTCCTGGCCGCCTTCGCCCATCGGGCTCTTGGTCGCGACGCGGCGGTTGGCCTGCTGCGGGGCTTGCTGCTCGGCCTCTTCGCGTTCGCCTCGTTCTTTCTCGCCGTCGCGACCCTGCTGCCCCAGGGCATCTTGCTCGCGTTCGCGGCCGCGAGCGCCGCGGCGCTCGCCGTGGAAGCGGGGACGCTAGTCGCCGGCCGCAGGCTCGGCCTCGCGTGAGCGTCGACATCCGCGAGGTGCACGAGCTCGACGACCTCCGGTCGGTGGTGAGTGTCTTCGAGGATATCTGGGGCCGGACCGCGGAGCCGCCTCTGAACGCCGACACGCTCAAGGCGCTGGCGCACTCGGGGAACTACGTCTCCGGCGCCTTCCTCGACGGTCGCATGGTCGGAGGCCTCCTTGGCTGGTTGGGCGGGGATCCCCGCGGCGAGCTGCACATGCACTCGCATATCCTCGGCGTGCTGCCCGGCCGGCAGACACGCGGGCTCGGCTTCGAGCTCAAGCAGCACCAGCGGCTGTGGTGCCTCGCGCGCGGGGTCCGGCTCATGGAGTGGACGACCGACCCGCTCGTGCGTCGCAACGCGTACTTCAACCTGTCCAAGCTCGGCGCCGAGGCGCCCGAGTACCTCGTCAACTTCTACGGCCAGATGCAGGACGGCATCAACGCCGGCGAGGAGTCGGACCGGCTCTTGATCCGCTGGCGTCTCGACTCTGAGCGCGCCGAGGCCGCGGCCGCGGGACACGGCTTCAAGCCGGACGTGGCGAAGCTGCGCGCCTGGCACAACGACGCCATTCTCACCGTGGGCCCGTCCGGCGAGCCGGTGCGCGGGAGCTCGTCCGCGCGCGTCCTTATATGTCAGGTGCCGGACGACATCGTCGCCGTGCGCCGGTCTGATGGAGCGCTGGCGCGCGAGTGGCGAGTGGCGCTGCGCGAGGCGCTCGGCGGCGCGATCGGTCGCGGCTACGTCGTGACGGGCGCGACGAAGTCTGGCTGGTACGTTCTGGAATCAAGCACCGAATAGACTTTTCGGCGTGCTGCAGGTGGGGGACAAGGCGCCAGATTTCAAGCTGCCGACGACCGGCGGCCAGGAGCTGACGCTGGGCGACGCGCTGCAGAAATACCGCGCGCTGGTGTTTCTCTTCTACGTCCTCGACTTCACCGGTGGTTGAAGGACCGAGCTGACCGAGTTTCGGTCCCGGAACGAGGACGCAGTCGCCAACGGCGTTGGCGTGTTCGGCATCAGCGTCGACTCCGTATTCTCGCACCAGGCCTTCGCCAAGGAGCTTGGCGGGCTGCCGTTCGACCTCATCGGCGACTTCGAACGCAAGATGGTCACTGACTACGGCGTCCGGCGCGACGACGTCGCGGGCTATTCGGGCATGGCGCGCCGCTCGATCTTCATCGTCGACCGCGACCGCACGATTCGGTTCAGGTGGGTCGCGTCGCGTGAGCAGCCGCAGCCGGACTACGACGCCGTGATCGCGGAGGCCAAGAAGGTCGCGGCAGAGGCATGACGGCGAACGCTGAGATCGAACACATCGATGAAGCCTGGCGCGAGCTGAGCGCCCTGGTTGAGTCCCTGGGTCTATCGGCACTCGAGCAGAAGGGCTCCGGACAGTGGGCGATCAAGGATCACCTGGTGCACATCGCGGCGTGGGAGCTCTCGCTGCTCGCGCTGCTCGAGGGCGAGGACATGCGCACCGCCATGGGGGTGCCCGGAGCTGCCGAGGATCTGGACTCGCTCAACGAGGCGATCTGGCTCGCGCACCGTCACGAGACCGTCGAGGAGGTGCTCGAGTTCAGCCGGCAGTCGCACGAGCGGTTGATGAGCCGCCTGGGCGCGATGACCGATGCCGACCTGCGGCGCTCCTACAACCACTACCAGCCCAACGACCCGCGCGACCCCGGCGACGACCGCCCGGTCGTGGAGTGGGTGGCCGGCGACACCTACGAGCACTACGCCGAGCACACCGGCTACATCGACCAGATCGTCAAGGATTCGAGCGCCACACGCTGAGCCGCGCGCATCGCGAGCGCGTACTCCATCGAGGTCTCGACGAACGTCAGCTCGTCGCCGGGCGCGAGCTGCGCGGCGACGGGCATCGACGCGCCGGCCACCACCGCGGCCACCGGATAGCCGCCCGCGGTCTGGTGGTCCGCCATCAGCAGGATCGGGCTTCCGCCTGACGGCACCTGCACCGCGCCCGCGACCATGACGAACGAGAGGATTTCTTCGCCGCCGCCCTCGACCCTGGGGCCGTCGAGGCGATAGCCCATCCGGTTCGAGTCGGGGCTGAGGCGATACACGGAAGCGAAGATCGCGGGCGTCGGGTACGGACCGCGGATGGCGTGCAGCGCGTGGTCGGCGTAGGCCGGCCGCAGGCCTTCGGCGAGCTCGCGGCCCGATGGCGGCGGATCCGTCTGGCTCCCGACATCGATGACGTCGCCGTCCCGCAGCGCGCGCCCGTGCATCCCGCCGCGACCCACGAGGAGGTTGGTCGACATCGAGCCAAGCCAGCGGTCGGCGACGATCCCGCCGCCGACGGCAACGTAGGCCCGCGCGCCCGAACGACGCGACCCCATGGCAAGCTCGTCCCCGGCGCTCAGCTCGATGCTGGTCCACATCGGCGCCGCGACCCCGTTGACCCGCGGTTCCAGGTCACCGCCGGTGATGGCCACCTGGCACGACCGCTCGGCGACGACGACCGGGCCGCGCACCGTGCACTCCAGCGTCGCCGCGCCGCGGTCGTTGCCCACCAGCAGGTTCGCCGCGCCGTGGGCGAAGCGGTCCATGGCGCCGCCGGGGGTGACGCCCGAGGCGATGGCGTGCGGTCGGCCCAGGTCCTGGATGGTCGTGAGCAAACCCGCCTTGCGGACACGAAACGCGGCAGTCACGTCTCGCCCGGGAAGAACTTCACACGGTCTCCGACCCGGAAGAGGCTCGGCGGATCGGAGTCCGGCAGGAACAGGCGCACCGAGGTGCGCCCGATCAGGTGCCAGCCGCCGGGTGTGGCGAACGGGTAGATGCCAGTTTCCTGCCCGGAGATGGCCACAGAGCCCGCCGGGACCTGGGTGCGCGGCGTGGCGCGTCGCGGCAGGACCAGCTCGTCCAGGAGCGGCCCGAGGTACGCCCACCCGGGGACGAAACCAACGAGAAAGACGCGGTAGATCGGCCGCCCATGGAGCTCGACGACCTGGCCCGCGGTGAGACCGAGGCGCGCCGCCACGTCAGCGAGGTCCGGCCCGTCGTAGACGACAGGGATGCGGTGCAGGCGCCCCGGCTCCTCCACCGGCGGCCGCTTGCCGGCGAGGCGGCGGATCGCCGCCGCGAGCGCGTCGAGGGTGACCTGGTCGGGGTCGAACATGACGGTGACGGTGCCGTGGGCAGCGACCGCGCGACGGACGTCGCGGCGCTTCTGCAGCGCCGCGGCGAGGGCGATGGCACGCGTGTTCAGCGCGGTGTCGAGGCGCGCTCCCAGCTCGGCGAGAAGTGCGGCGTCACCGAGCGGATGGATCCGGACGCGGACGCGCGAGCGCTGCTGTGGCATGTGCGCTCACAAGGATGGCGTAGAAGATGCCGGGCACGATTCCGACGCAGAGGAGGCCGGCGCACGCGAGGCCGATCGCCCAACCGCTGACGATCGCGGCGACGACGATGTTCCAGATCGCGAAGTCGCGACGCACGCCCCGCAGGCTCGCCCTCACGTCGAACAGCGCACGAGGATTGCCGGTCGTCGCAAACGAGGCGGTGGCGTGGGGAAGCAGCAGCAGCGCGGTCAATCCCCACGGAAGCGCGAGGAGGAAGAACGCGACGACCAGCGCGATCCCGCTCACCACCTGGGCGAGCGCGATGAACGCGATCGTGAACGGGGAAAGGGTCAACCCGACCACGAGCGCCGTCCAGAAACCGTCGGCGAGGAGCCGCCACACCGAAGGCCAGGGGGGCGGGCCCTGCGACGGCTCCTCGGCCGCGGCCCGGGTCGCTGCGATCGCGTAGCCGAGCAGCGGGATGAAAGCGACCGGAAGCAGCAGCACCGCGATGACGCCGCCAGCCCACCGCCCCAGGCGCGCGCGGAACGGCCAGGTGAAGGCGTCCGCTATGCGCGTCACGCGGGAAATGATCGCCCGCATCGAGCCCACGGCGGCGCGGCTAGCTTTTCTTCTTGAGCCGAACCTCGTAGCCGCCGCCGGACGGCGTCACCTCGACATCGCCTGCCCTCAGCCGGACCCCGTCCTCGACGCGCGTGGCCACGACCTCGCCTTCGAACACGATCTCCGCAAACCGCATCTCCTTGCCGTGACGGCGCATGCGCACGATGACCCCCTGCGGGCTCCGCCACACGCTTTCGCCCGAGGGCTTGAAACCGCGGGTGACGAGCTCGCCCACGCGCTCCGGCATCGTCTCCGGCGGCGGCTTCGGCGCCGGCCACACGACCGGTCTCTCCTTTTCGTGCGGAGCCGGCAGCACGCGGAGGTTGGGCTTTCGGGTCTTCGCTTGCTCAAGCGATAGACGCAGCAGCTCGGACCCTTCCTCCTGGGCGAAGAAAGCGCCGGAGATCCGCGCTTGGTCGTGGGAGCGGCGGAGGCAGTTGGCGCAGTCCGGCGGGTTCTCGACCGCCGTGTACGAACCGGATTCCAGCGTCTGGCCGCATAGCGTGTTCACCGGCCCGCTACGCGGCACCCTGGGCGTGAGATGTGTCCGCCCGCCGGACTTGCGGCGGACGGACTCGAGTTGGACCTTCTGCACCCCTAAATCATGGGCGCTGCCGGACCCGCCGCGACTTGGTCCGGTTCGTCTACCTGCAGGCCGTCGACGAGGGGCTACCCGCGATCCGAGGCCTCAGGATGCTGCCGCTGCCGGACGCGCTCCGGCCGGCTGCCTAGGGTTCGGCAGGGGCGTCAGCGTCGCCTCGACCTGCGCCCTCAGGTGCTCGAATGCAGGCGGCAGCGACAGCTTCTCGCCCAGGTGCTCCTTCGGCTCGTCCGCGGTGAAGCCGGGGCCCAGGGTCGCGATCTCGAACAGCACGCCGCTCGGCTCGCGGAAGTATATGGAGCGGAAGTAGAAGCGGTCGATCACCGGGGTCGGGTCGCCGCCGCCGCCGATGACGCGGTCGCGCCAGGAAACGTGGTCGTCCATGGTCGATGACCACGCGACGTGGTGGACGGTCCCCGACCCGCCCAGGCCGCGCGGCTCCGGCGCCTCGTCGTAACCGTAGAACGATCCGCGCGATACACCGCGCGACTCGTAGGCGCCGGTCTCGGGCGCATCGAAACCGAGCGTGCGCGTCAAGAATTCGTGGCTGCGCTCGGGACGGCGGGTGAAAGCACGCACGCCCGCGAAGCCCTGCAGCGCCAGCTCCGCGGGTATCTCCGGGTGCCTGGCGGCGAGCGGCGCATCGGTGGTGGTCCGGGCCAGGAGCTCCAAGCCGAGCCCTTCGGGGTCCTCGAAACGCAAGGACGCGTCCCCGCGCACCGAATCGAGGCCCGCGCCGCCGAGGCGCTGTGCCCAGAAGTCGAGCGCGCGCTCCGAGCCGACGCGAAACGCGATGCGGTGGATCATGCCGGCGCCGGCGCGGCCGCGGACCAGGCCGGGGTACTCGAAGAAGGTGAGGTCGGCGCCCGGGCTGGCGTCCTCGTCGGCGTAGAAGAGGTGGTAGACCGTCGGGTTGTCCTGGTTGACGGTCTTCTTGACGAGGCGGAGGCCCATCACGCCGGTGTAGAAGGCGAGGTTTTTGGTCGCGTCGGCCGTGATGGCGCTGAGGTGGTGGATTCCGTCCAGGGGTTTCACGCCCTACTTCCTACCCAGGCGCCGAAGCCTTTTGTTCCAGCGCCGTAACGGGACCGTCGCCTGGTCCGTACAAACCGGTGATGCGACGGACGCTCTCGGCGGTCGATTGGCCCGGGGTCGTGGCGGTGACCCTCGTCGCCCTGCTCGCAGCCGGTGCCGTTGGCGTCACGGTCGCCACGCATCGCGTCGGGCCTGTCCTCGGGACGAACGTGCCGGCGTCGAAGTCGCCGGAGCCCTCGCCGACCCCGACACCCTCACCGCCCGCCCAGACAGCGAGCGAAGTCCGGCTGAGCGCGCCCACCGCGAACGTCCTCTGGGCGTTGGTGGACTATGAGGCCCTGTTCGTGTCGACCGATGCTGGGGGCCACTGGGCGAAGCGCTCTCTGCCGGACAACGCCGGCGTGCGGCCGTCGATCACCTTCATCGACGCCTCGGAGGGATGGCTGCTCGCGCCCGGCGGGTCAGCGACCGAGTGCGATGTCCAGCTCGCGGACCTCTGGCACACGACCGACGGGGCGAGGTCCTGGCAGGACCTCGGCGCGCGCATCGATAAGAGCCAGTGCAAGAACGGCATCTGGTTCTTCGACTCGACTCACGGCTTGGTCACGGCCTGGTCCCAGAACGGCCGGCCGACCGTCTACCGCACTTCGGACGCTGGAGACCACTGGGCCTCCAGCGCCGTGCCCGACAACCCCATCTTCGTCACCAGGCCCGGCGGCTTCACGCTGCACGTGAACTGGATCAAGCCGTTCGGCACGACGATCTACATGCAGGCATCGGGTTCGCAGGACGATCCAAGCTGGCACGACCGCGACTTCATGTACACGTCGCGGGACGGCGGCGCCACCTGGACCTGGAAGCAGAAGCTCGGGTCTCCGTTCACGTTCCTGGTCAGCGAGCAGCGCTGGTTGCAGCTGGGGTCCGATGTCATGGAGAGCGTCAACGGTGGCCAGCAGTTCCACCCGTTCACCACGGACCTTCGCGCGGTACCGCCTCTCCAGGCCACGTTCCCGGATGCGGTTGCCGGATACGTGGCCGCGGGCGGGGCGATATTGCGGACGGTCGACGGCGGCGCCCATTGGGCGCAGCTCCAGACGCCATGGTCGGCGTCGGAGACACCGTCGCCGGCCCCGACGCCGAGCCCGGTCATCGCACCAGTCGCAGTTCAGCTGTCGGCGCCGTCCGCCGACGTCGTCTGGGCTCTGGTCAACGACGGAGACCTGTTTCGCTCCATCGACGGAGGAGCCTCCTGGCAGCAACGTCCATGGGCGCCTTACCGGGGCGGCGGCGGCAACCCGGTCATCTCCTTCGTCGACGACATGCAGGGCTGGGCGCTGTTTCCCGGCGTGCCCTCAACGCAGTGTCAGCAGGCCGGCGCTCAGATCTGGCACACCACCGACGCCGGCGCCACGTGGTCGCTCATCTCCGAGGTCACCTACCAGAAGCAGTCGAGCACCGGACTTCCTTTCGTCCAGTGCAAGGAGTACACGTTCTTCGCCAACCCAAAGGTCGGCTTCGTCGCCGGACACGACACGCAGTTTCAACCCGTGATCAGCAGGACGGTCGACGGAGGCAGGACCTGGACGCGGGCGAGGTTGCCGGATCCGCCGGGGTTCAAGACCGGCGGCGACGTGACGCTGACCGTCGTCGACATCAAGCCGTTTGGATCAGTGGTCCTGGCCGTGGCGGTGTACAGGGCTTCGGCGTACGTCTTCAAGTCGATCGACCTGGGCGCGACCTGGACGTATCTGCCCACGGCAAAGGAGTGGGCGTACGGCCTGGTCACGATCGTGACCGCCACTCACTGGCTCAACGTGCAGTCCCGAATTCAGACCAGCGACGCGGGAAGGACGACGCAGCCTTTCAGCACCGACTACGGCGCCACACTCGTCGGCAGCCGCTTCACTTTCGCGACGGTCTTTGTCGGATACGCCGTTGTGGACGGCCGGCTCTACCGGACCGCCGACGGCGGCGTGCACTGGGAATTGGTGAAAACCTCCTGGCCTTAGCATCGACTGCGTGCCGATCCGGGTGGTCGGGTTCGACGGCGACGACACGCTGTGGCACAGCGAGACGCGCTTCCACGTCACGCAGGGCGAGTTCCGCGACCTGCTGGGCCGCCACGTCCCCGACGCGGACATCGACACGCGCCTGCACGAGATGGAGATGCAGAACCTCGCCATCTACGGCTACGGCGTCAAGTCGTTCACCCTCTCGATGCTCGAGACCGCGATCGAGCTGACGCGAGCCAGGATCCCGGCGGCCGACCTCGAGGTCATCCTCGGCTGGGGCAAGCGGATGCTCACGCAGCCGACCGAGCTGCTGCCCGGCGTCGAGGATACGCTCCGGTTCCTGAGCGCCGACCACGACCTGGTCCTGATCACCAAGGGTGATCTCTTCGACCAGGAAGGCAAGCTCGCCCGGTCGGGCCTCGGCGAGCTCTTCCTGGGCGTCGAGATCCTGAGCGAGAAGAACGTCGAGACCTATCGCGGAGTGTTTCGGCGCCGCGCCATCGATCCCAGGGGATTCGTCATGGTCGGCAACTCGCTGCGCTCCGATGTCGTGCCGGTGGTGGCCCTCGGCGGCCGCGCCGTGCACATCCCCTACGTCGTGACCTGGCAGCACGAGGAGGTGCCTGAGCACGAGCTGCCGCAAGAGGGATGGCGTCGGATCGCGACCATCGCCGAGCTGCCGGAAGCCCTGAAAGAGCTTTAGGCGGCGCCCTCTCGGGCTTGCCCGCCGCCGGTCATCAGCAGTCCGAGCCGCTCCTCCGGCGTGTCCGGGCTCTCGATGCTGACGATCCGGCCCTCGTACATCACGGCGATCCGGTCCGACAGCGACCGCACCTCGTCCAGCTCAGCCGAGACGAGGAGGACGGCCGCGCCCTCGTCGCGCTCCTTGACGATCCGGCGGTGGATGAACTCGATCGCGCCGATGTCGACGCCGCGAGTGGGCTGAGCCGCGAGCAGCACCTTCGGGTCGCTGCCGATCTCGCGAGCGACGATCACCTTCTGCTGGTTGCCTCCGGAGAGGTTGCGCGCGGCGACGTCGATGCTGGGCGTGCGCACGTCGAACTCCTTGACCAGCCGGCGCGCCCACTCCCGGATCGCGACCAGCTTCAGGACCAGCTCCCTCCACGAGAACTTTGGCGAGCGCTCGCGGCCGAGGATCGTGTTCTCGGCGATGGAGAAGCTCAGCACGAGACCCGCGCCGCGGCGGTCCTCGGGGATGAAGGCGACGCCCGCGTCACGCTCTGTGCGGGCGTCGTAGGTCGTGATGTCCCGCTCGCCGAGGAGTACGTGACCGCCGGTGGCGCGCCGCGTGCCCGCGAGGACCTCCATCAGCTCGCTCTGGCCGTTGCCCTCGACACCGGCGATGCCGAGGATCTCGCCACGCCGCAGCTCGAAGGACACGCCTTTGAGAGCCGGCACGCCCTGGTCGGAATTCGCGGTCACGTTCTCCACCCGCATCACCACGGCGCCCGGCGTGGCCGGCTTCTTTTCCACGCGGAGCAGGACCGCGCGGCCGACCATCATGGTCGCGATCTCCTCCTCGTTGGTCTTTTTCGTGGTCAGGTGGCCGACCACCCTGCCGCGGCGCATCACCGTGATCCGGTCGGAGATCTCGAGGACCTCGTTCAGCTTGTGGCTGATGAAGATGATCGTCTTGCCGCTCTTGACGAGGTCGCGGAGGACGCGAAAGAGCTCCTTGCTCTCCTGCGGCGTGAGCACACCGGTGGGCTCGTCGAGGATGAGGATGTCCGCCCCTCGGTAGAGCACCTTCACGATCTCGGCCCGCTGCTGCAGCCCGACCGGCAGGTCGCCCATCCGGGCGTCGGGGTCCAGCGCGAGCCCGTACCTCTTGGTCAGCTCGTTGATCGCCCCGCGTGCGCGGGCCCGGTCGTAGAAGCCGGGGCCGGCGACCGGTTCGCGGCCGAGCATGATGTTCTCGCCTACCGAGAACACCGGGATCAGCATGAAGTGCTGGTGGACCATGCCGATGCCGAGCGCGATGGCGTCGCGCGGACCGGTGATGTGGACCTGCTTGCCGTTGATGTGGATCTCTCCCGAATCGGGGTGGATGAGCCCGTAGAGGGTGTTCATCAGCGTTGATTTGCCGGCCCCGTTCTCGCCAACCAGGGCATGGATCTCGCCGGCGCGGACGCTGAAGTCGACGTGGTCGTTGGCGAGCACGCCGGGGAACTGCTTGCTGATGCCGCGCATGTCGACGGCGAGATTCGGCTCGGCGCTCATTCCGACCCCGGCACGTAGGGAAGGCCGTCGGCGGCCGGTGGCGTGCTGCGCCCGACGACGCCGGCCAGGACGACGAGCGTGAGGATGTACGGCAGCATGCTCAGCAGGTAGGGCGAGACGTGGATGATCGAGTTGTTGTCGTAGACCGCCTGGCCGACGCCGAAGATCAGGCAGGCGATGAACGCCCCGAAAGGCGTCCACTTGCCGAAGATCATCGCCGCGAGGGCGATGTACCCACGCCCGTCGGTCATGTTCGGCACGAACGTGTTGGAGATGCCGATCGCGAGGAACGCGCCTGAGAGACCTGAGAGCAGGCCACTCGTGATGACCGCGCTGTAGCGGACGGCGAAGACGTTCAGGCCGGCGGTGTCCGCCGCCTGCGGGTGCTCGCCCACCGCGCGGATGCGCAGGCCCAGTCGGGTCCGGAACAAAATGATGTGCGTCGCCACGAGGACGATCAGGGCGATGTAGACCACCACGTTCTGATTGAACAGGACCTGGCCGAAGAACGGGATCTGGTCGAGGCCGTGGACGTCGATGTACGGCAGGCCCTCGGTCGGCCCGACGTGGCCGACGTCTTGCAGGCCGTAGATCCGGTTGATCAGGAATACGGTGAGACCGGCGGCGAAGATGTTGATCGCGATCCCGCTCACGATCTGGTCGGCGCGGAACTGGATCGACACCACCGCGTGGATCGTCGCCATCAGCCCGCCGGCGATGATCGCGACAAGGGTCGCGAGCCAGGGGTTGTGCCAGGCGAGGTCGGCGACGACCGAGAAGAAGGCGCCGGTGAGCATCATCCCTTCCATGGCGATGTTCACCACCCCGCTGCGCTCCGAGATCACGCCGCCAAGGGCGGGCAGGAGCAGGAGCACGGCCGCGGCGAGGGCCGCCTGCCATAGGTTGGCGGTGAGCAGCAGGTGAAGGATGTCGCCGAGCGCGCTCACGTCTTCTCTGGGGGAGGGGCGGCGGCCTCGGACATGAGGCCCGCGGCCGGCGGCAGCTCGGTCGGCAACGTTGGCGTCACGCCGCGCCCGAAGGGCAGGCCGCGGCGGATGGCGCCGATGAAGTTGGCGGCGATGCTGAACAGGATCAGCGCCTGCAGCACGAGCACCAGGTTGCTCGAGATGCCGGCGTCGCTCTGCATGATCGCGCCACCGCTGTGGAGGGCGCCGAACAGGAGCGCCGCCAGGACGATGCCGGTCGCGCTGCCGAGACCGAGAAGCGCGACCGCGATCGCGTCGAAGCCGGTGGTGTCGCTGAAGTACTTGTCGGTCAGGTTGTGGTCGATGCCCGAGATCTGGATCGCGCCCGCGAGCCCGGAGAAGGCGCCGGCGATCAGCATGGTGAGGATGATCGTCCGGCGGACGCTGACGCCCGCGTAGCGCGCCGCCTTCTGGCTCTGGCCGACGGCGCGGATCTCGTAGCCGAACGACGTCCGCCAGAGGAGGAACGCAAACACGGCTGCGGCCGCCAGCGCGATGAACAGCCCCACGTGCACGCGGTAGACGCTGGCCGGCAGGCCGAAGACGGTGAGCGTGTTGTCCGATGGAAGGAGGGTGGCGAGCCGCGCCCCGGCGCCGATCGGGTGCGACTTGGACGTCCCCGAGGTCAGTTCCAGCGGGCCCCCGACGATGAGGAACCGGATCAGCCACTGGGCGACGTAGTTGAGCATGATCGTGGTCACGACCTCGTGCGCGCCCACGGTCGCCTTGAGCACACCGGCGATGCCGGCCCACAGCGCGCCCGCGGCCATGCCGCCGAGCAGCACCATCGGCAAGAGGACGATCGTCGGCAGGTCGGCAAACTTGATGCCGATGGCGGTGCACGCCACCGCCCCGGCCAGCATCTGGCCCTCGGCGCCGATGTTGAAGAGGCCGGCCCGGAAGGGAAGCGCCACCGCCACGCCGGTGGTGATCAGCGGGATGGTGAAGACGATGGTGTTGGAGAGCTCGAGGGCGGGATTCTCGCCCTGCGTGCAGCCCAGGCCGAGGCCGCCGCAGAGGAGCCCGCTGTAGGCGTCGAGCGGGTTCGCGCCGGTGACCACAAGGATGAGCGCGCCGACGACGAACGCGAAGAGGACGGAGCCTAGGGGCATGGCCAGCCCGCCGGCGACGCGCCGGACCGCCGGCGGGACGGCGGGTGGTCGGGGGCGGCGCGAGGCCGCCCCCGTTGCGGTCGCTATGCCGGGATGTCCGCCGGTGGCGTCAGGGCGCCCGACTTGATCTGGCTCTGGATTTTGTCCAGCTCGGTCTTGAGGTCGGCCGGGAGGTCGAAGTTGTCGACGGAGTATCCCGCGCCCTCGTTGGCGATGCTGAACGTCAGCGCTCCGCCCTGGAACTGGTTGTTGACGACGTTCTGGATCGCCGTGTAGGTGGCGACGTCGACTTTCTTCAGCGCGCTTGCGATGACGGAGGGGTCCGCGTCCTTCTGGTCGGCGTCGACGCCGACGCTGTAGACGCCGGCCTTGCCCGCGGACTGCAGCACACCGAGGCCGCATCCGCCGGCGACCTGGAAGAGCACGTCCGCGCCCTGGTTGATCTGGCTCTGGGCCACCCCCGAGCACTTCGCCGGGTCGGTGAAGTTGTTGGAGTAGCCGACGAGGACGTGGATCATCGGGTCTTCCATCTTCGCCGCCCACTTGTAGCCGGCGATGTAGTGGTTGACCGGCGGGATGCTGATGCCCCCGACCGCGCCGATCGTGTGCTGGTTCTTCTTCGCCTTGCCGTTCTTCTCGAGCCAGCCGGCCATGGCGCCGACCATGGCGCCCGCGTCCTGCTCCTTGAAGTACAGGGACACGACGTTCGGGTGCTTCAGGTCGTTGCCCTTGGAGTCCGTGCCGGCGCCGTCGATGATCGCGAAGTGGATGTTCGGGAACTGGCCGGAGACCGTGCCGACCGCCTCCTGCATCAGGAAGCCGACACCGATGACGAGGTCGTACTTCTTCTGCGCGAAGTCGGTGAGGTTCGGGATGTAGTCGTCGCCGCTCTTCGACTCCTTGACGTCGCCCTGGACCTTGAAGTCGGTCTTGGCCTTCTCCAGCCCCACGTCCGCCAGGTGGTTGAAGCTCTTGTCGTTGAGACCGCCGATGTCGGTGACGAGCCCGATCTTGTACGTCTTGGCGGGGGTTCCTCCGCCGCTTGTCCCACCGCAGGCCAGCGAGAAGACCATCGCCGCGGCCACCACACCAAGGAACCTAAGGCGCTTATGACCCATCCTCGTTGCTCCCTTACAACTGAAAAAGCCCGGATGTCCAAGACTCCGGGCGCGGATCGCTCGGTCGGGCGGATTGTACACCCGCAAAATTAGGGGCCGTGAGAGAGAAGGGGTCCCCACGAGATCTCGGCGAAGCCTCCGATTTCGTGGGGAAAAACGTCCTGGAGGTCATCGGGCGCAAGCGCGACGGGCACGAGCACTCGCCCGAGGAGATCGAGTTCCTGATCTCCGGCTACGTCCGGGGCGAGGTACCGGACTACCAGGTGGCGGCGTGGCTGATGGCCGTCTGCATCCGGGGCATGACGCCCGCGGAGACTCTCGCCCTGACCCGGGCGATGGTGGCGAGCGGCGAGGTGCTCGAGCTGAGCGCCATCCCCGGGATCAAGGTCGACAAGCACTCGACGGGCGGCGTCGGGGACAAGGTCACGCTCATCGCGGCGCCGCTGGCGGCCGCGTGCGGCGTCAAGGTGCCGAAGCTCAGCGGCCGGGCCCTGGCGCACACCGGCGGGACGCTGGACAAGCTCGAGTCCGTGCCGGGCCTGCAGGTCGAGCTGACGCCAGAACGCTTCGTCCGGCAGGTCCAGAAGGTCGGCATCGCGGTGGCCGCGCAATCGCCGCGGATGGTGCCGGCGGACAAGCTGCTTTACGCGCTTCGCGACGTCACGGCGACCGTGCCCTCGATCCCCCTGATCGCCTCCAGCGTGATGTCGAAAAAGATCGCCGCGGGGGCGGACGCCATCGTGCTTGACGTCAAGTTCGGTCGCGGGGCGTTCATGCCCGACGTCGCGTCCGCGGAGGAGCTGGCGCGCGAGATGGTGACCCTGGGCGAAGGCGCCGGCCGGCGGACGGTCGCGCTCGTCACGGCCATGGACAACCCGCTCGGTCGCTCCGTCGGCAACGCGCTTGAAGTGCACGAGGCCCTCGACGCGCTGGGGGGCGAGGGCGACGAAGAGCTGCTCGAGGTCTCGCTCCGGGTGACCCGGGAGATGTGCTCCGTGGCCGGAGTGAAGGCGGACGTGGAGAAGGTGTGGCGATCGGGTGCGGGTCGACAGAAGTTCGAAGAGATGCTCTCCGCCCAGGGCGGACACCTCGAGGAGGGCCTGCCGGTGGCGCCGGTCAAGGTTGCGATCGAGGCCGCACGTGACGGTCACGTCGAGGCGATCGACGCCCTGGAGGTCGGATTGTGCGCGGCCGAGATCGGCGTCGGCAGGATCCGCAAGGAGGACAGGGTCGACCCGGCCGCGGGCTTCGTCATCGAGGCGGCGGTGGGAGCTCGGGTGTGCGGTGGCGATCGCCTGGTCACCGTCCACGCGCGCTCGCAGGAGCTTGTCGACCGCGTGCGCTCGCGGGTCGCGAACGCGTGGCGGATCGTCGACCACGAGGTGCGCCGCCCGCCGCATGTGCTCGCGCGGGTGGACAAGGACGGCGTTACAAGGGCGGATTAGTATTCGGCGGAAATGGCTGTGACCGAGAAGAAGTACCACATCGGTCTGAGCAGGGAAGACGTGGGCGACTACGTCCTCGTGCCAGGCGACCCGTTTCGGACTCCGATGATCGCCAGGCACCTCGACGGCGCGAAGGAGATCGCGTTCAGCCGCGAGTACCGCACGTTCACCGGCAAGGTCGACGGCGTCCTCGTCTCGGCGATGTCGAGCGGCATGGGCGGACCTTCGGTGGCGATCGGCGTCGAGGAGCTGCACGAGCTCGGCGTCCACACGCTGCTGCGCGTGGGCACGTGCGGCGCCCTGCAGCGCGAGGTGAAGATGGGCGACCTGGTCATCGCCATCGGCTCCGTGCGCAGCGAGGGTACGCCGGACGGGTACGTGCCGAAGGAGTACCCGGCGATCGCTTCGCTCGACGTCGTCAACGCGCTGGTCGAAGCCGCGCAGGCGGCGCGCGCGCCCTATCACGTCGGGATGATGCGCTCGGTCGACGCGTTGTACTCCGACCTCGTGCCCGACCAGATGCCCCGCCCCGACCTGCGTGGCGAGCTCGAGATGTGGACGAAGGCGGGAGTCATCGGCAACGACATGGAGACGTCGACGCTCTACATCGTGTCGCGACTGCGCAACATGCGTGCGGGCACAGTGTGCCTCTGCGTCGACGAGGTCGGCGCCGGAGAGATCCACCACCTCGACCCGTCGTACATGGACCGCATGCTGAAGGTCGCGGTCGACGCCATTCGGATCTTGATCAAGCGAGACGCCAGTGCCCCTACACGTCAATAGGCACCCGCTCGTCGCCGACGGCCTGCGCGGGCTCCGCGACAGCAAGACGCCGCCCGAGGAGTTTCGCGTCTACGCGCGCAACGTGATCACGATGCTGCTGTACGAGGCGACGGCGGACCTGCCGGTGCGACAGGGCAAGGTGCAGACGCCGCTCGCCGAAGCGGACGCCGTCGTGCTGGAGACGGAGGTGGTCGCCATCCCGGTGCTGCGCGCGGGACTCGGACTGCTGGCCCCGGTGCTCGAGTTGCTGCCGCGTGTGAGCGTCGGCTACATCGGGCTCGAGCGCGACGAGGAAACCGCGGTCGCGCGCATCTACTACAACAAGCTGCCGCGACTGCAGGGCAAGATCCCGCTGCTCCTCGACCCGATGCTGGCCACCGGCGGGTCGGCGTCGCAGGCGCTGGACCTGATCAAGGAGGCCGGCGGCCGCGACACGCGGATGATCTGCGTGGTCGCCGCTCCGGAGGGCGTCAAGGTGCTGGAGGAGAAGCACCCCGAGGTGGACGTGTACACCGCCGCGCTGGATTCGCACTTGAACGACCGGGCGTATATCGTGCCTGGGCTGGGCGACTTCGGGGACAGGCTCTTCGGCACCGGCTGACCCGCGCGATAGTCGCGACTAACTGCGCGTTTCGACGCGCTGAACGTCCGATAGTCGCGACTATCCGACGTGGTGCGGGCTGGCTAGTCGGTGATCGGGACCAGGACGTCGATCTCGTCGCGCTGGCGGTAGAACTCGATCTCCGGCCGCGTCGGGTCGGGTGAGACCGCGCCCTCGAGGGCAACGAAGGTCGGGCCGATCTGCTCGTAGACCTTCGGCGGCTCGCCACGCAGTCGTGCCCGCAGGTACCGCCCGCCCGGCAGCACCGCCGTCTCCAGGCCGAGCGCGGCCGCGTCGTCACCCTCCTTCATCTCCACGCACACCCAGTACTCGCCGGTCGGCTGGTCCAGGGCGCCGTAGAACTTGCGTCCACGAGTCCCAACCAGGTGCTCCATGCGGTCCCAGCCACTGCGGATCTGCTCGGCGGCCGTGCTCGTCCGCAGGAACATCACGCGGACCTCGTTCCGGACGACCACGTCAGCCGAACCGCGAGTCATACGCGACATTGTTGCAGCGCCGGAGCTCGTCGTCGGTCATGCCTGCCGCCGACATCAGGTCGAATTCGTGTGTCAGCGTGGTGTCCGCGACCGTCCGCGAGTCGCTGCTGATCGTGCAGCGGACGCCGGCGCGGACCAGCCCCGGCAGCGGGTGCACTGCCATCGCCGGCACCGCCTTGCACTTCCAGTTCGCGGTGGGGCACATGTCGAGCACGACCCCTTCGGCCCGAATCCGTTCCACGATGCGCGGCTCGCGTGCCCCGATGACGCCGTGGGCGATCCGCTCGACGCCCAGGTCCAGCGCCTCCTCTACGCTCGAGGGCTCGCCTGCCTCGCCGGCGTGGCACGTGAGGCGAAGGCCCGCCGCCCGCGCGGCCTCGAAGGCCGGCCGGTGGGGCGCGGCCGGGTAGCGCGCCTCGTCGCCAGCCAGGTCGAAGCCCACGACGCCTCGCCCGGCGAAAGCCCCGGCGACGCGCGCCAGCTCGACGTTCTCCTCCGGCGCGTGCTGGCGCATGGCGCACACGATCGCCACCGCCTGGAGCGGCGCCGCGGCCAGCCCTGACAGCACCGCCCGGAGGACCTGCTCCACGGAAAGGCCGTCGCGGAGGTGCAGGCGCGGCGCCCAGCGCACCTCCAGGTAGTCGATGTTCTCGGCGGCCGAGTCCAGGCAGAGCTCGAGCGCGATCCGTTCCAGCGCTTCTTCGGTCTGCATGACCGCGATCGCGGGCTCGAAGTAGGTGATGTACTCCGCCTGGCTCGGGCAATCGTCGGGCGCAACCATCTGGAGTCCAGTCCGGCCTGCGAGCTCTTCGGCCGTCGACACGCGCACCGCGCCGTCGAGGTGCGAATGGAGCTCGGCCTTCTTCCAGCCGAAGAAACGAGAGGTGTCTATGTCAGGGCGTAGATGTGCGGCAGCTCGCGATACAGCCCTGCGTAATCGAGCCCGTAGCCGATCACGAAGCGGTCGGGGATGACGAAGCCGGTGAAGTCTATCGCCACCAGGACCTGCCTTCGCGCCGGCCGGTCGAGCAGCGCCGCCAGCCGCACTGTCGCCGCCCCGAGTCGCTGGATCCGCCTGCGCACCGCGTTGACGGTGACGCCAGAATCGATGATGTCCTCGACCAGGAGCACGTGGCGGCCCACGAGCGGGCCCTCGACCATGTGTGCGAGCTTCAGCCGCCCGCTGCTCGACGTTCCGGTCGGGTAGCTGGAAGCGCGCACGAACTCGAGCTCGGCGGGAATGCTGAGGCTGCGCAGCAGGTCGGCGGCGAACACCGTCGCCCCTTTGAGGATGACGACGAGCACGAGCGGCGTGTCGATGTCCTTGTAGACGCCGGAAATCTCGCGGCCCAGTCGCCGCACGCGCCGCGCGATCTGCCCGGAGCTGATCATCGGGGGCTGGTTCGAGGCCCTGTCCAGCGCAAGTCCCGGCGCTTCGGTCGGGGCTTGCTGGGTGAGGACCTCAGTCATGCACTTGAAATTCTAGGCGCTGGTCAAACGCCGATCGGGTGCCAGACCGTTTTCATCTCCATGAAGGCGGCGATCAGGTAAGGGCTCTGCTCGGACGGCGCGAGTTTGATCACTCGCTTCACGTTACCGGCCGCCGATTCCTCGATTGCCTTCACTTCGCCGGCGGTGCACCCGGCGACGTCGATGGCGTTGACGTCCATGTGCGACGCCAGCCAGGGCAGGAGCTCCTTGCGTTGGCCGCTGAGGATGTTCACCACGCCGGGCGGCACGTCGCTGGTGGCGAAGACCTCGGCCAGCGTGAGGGCGGGCAGCGGGCTCGCCTCCGGCGTGAGGGCGACGATGACGTTGCCGCCGCACAGAGCCGGGGCGAGGCGGCGGACCAGGCCCAGCAGCGGAGCGTCCTCGGGCGGGACGATTCCCACGACCCCGGTCGGCTCGGGGATCGTGAAGTTGAAGTAGGGCCCTGCCACGGGGTTCACGGTGCCGGTGACCTGCGGAAGCTTGTCGGTCCAGCCCGCGTACCAGACCAGGGTCTCGACCGATTGGTCCAGCTCCCGCCGTGCGCGCGGGCCGCCCCCAAGAAGCTCGACGAACTGTGCGGCGCGGCCGTCGAGCATTTCCGCAGCGCGGTAGAGGATCTGGCCGCGGTTCATCGCCGTGCGACCTGACCAGCCGGGAAGGGCCGTCCGGGCGGCGTGCACCGCGTCGCGCAGGTCCTTGCGCGAGCCGCGCGGCACGTTGACCCCGCCGCCGTCGGGGCGATAGGCGCGCCCCGACTCGGAGCGCACGAACTCGCCGTTGACGTAGAGCTTGTAGGTCTTCCGTACGTCCACGCTCAGTTGAGCTCCAGGTATGGAAGCAGGCCGTGGAGGCCGCCTTCGCGCCCGAACCCCGACTCCTTGTAGCCGCCGAACGGCGAGGTCGGGTCGAAGCGGTTGAATGTGTTCGCCCACACGACTCCGGCCCGCATCCGCTCCGCCATCCACAGGATGCGCGAGCCCTTGTCCGTCCACACGCCGGCGGACAACCCGTACGGCGTGTTGTTCGCCTTCTCCACCGCCTCGGCCGGCGTCCGGAAAGTCAGCACCGACAGCACCGGTCCGAAGATCTCCTCGCGCGCGATGCGGTACGACTGCGAGACGTTGGTGAACAGCGAGGGTGGGAACCAGAAACCGCGCTCGGGAAGCACGCACTCGGGCTGGTAGAGCTCGGCGCCCTCCTCGATCCCCGACTCGACCAGGCCCTGGATCTTCTCCAGCTGGGCGCGCGAGTTGATGGCGCCGATGTCGGTGTTCTTGTCCAGCGGGTCGCCCAGGCGCAGCGTCGACAGTCGCCGCTTCAGCTTCTCGAGCAGCGGCTCGGCGATCGACTCCTGGACGAGCAGTCGCGAACCCGCGCAGCACACGTGGCCCTGGTTGAAGTAGATGCCGTTGACGATGCCCTCGACCGCCTGGTCGAGGGGGGCGTCCTCGAAGACGATGTTCGCGGCCTTGCCGCCCAGCTCGAGCGTCAGGCGCTTGCCGGTGCCGGCGATCGAACGCTGGATGAGCTTGCCGACCTCGGTCGAGCCCGTGAAGGCAACCTTCTTCACGTCGGGATGGGTGACGACCAGCGATCCGGTCTTGCCCGCGCCGGTGACGATGTTGACGACGCCCGGCGGCAGCTCGGCCTGCGTGCAGATCTCGGCGAACACCATCGCCGACAGCGGCGTCGTCTCGGCGGGCTTCAGGACCACGGTGTTGCCGGCGGCGAGAGCGGGCGCGATCTTCCAGGCCAGCATCAACAGCGGGAAGTTCCAGGGGATGACCTGGCCCGCGACGCCGAGAGGGCGCGGCTTGCGGTTGGGGAAAGCCCATTCGAGCTTGTCCGCCCAGCCGGCGTAGTAGAAGAAGTGCGCCGCGGACAGCGGGATGTCGACGTCGCGCGACTCCTTGATCGGCTTGCCGCCGTCCATCGTCTCCACGACCGCGAGCTCGCGCGAGCGTTCTTGGAGGAGGCGCGAGATGCGGAAGAGGTAACGCGCGCGGCGCGAGGCCGATAGGTGCGACCACGACTCGAACGCCTTGCTCGCCGCCTTGACCGCGCGGTCTACGTCGACCTCGTCCGCCTCGACGACCTCCGAGAGCACCTTTTCGGTCGCCGGGTTGATCGTCGGGAAGCGCTTCTTGCTGTGGGCCGCGACCATCTTGCCGCCGATGAAGAGCCCGTACCGCGGCTGGATCTTGACGTGGTCGATCGCCTCGGGCGCCGGTGCGTACTCGAAGACCTGCTTGGCGAGGGCTTGCGATTCCTTCTTCGTGATCGCCATCTCAGGGTTCCCCGTGAAATCGCGGTGGTGGGGTGCGGATTTCATGGGGCATTCAGTCGACCGTGAAGTAATCGCCGGATTGGTAGGCGCCGGTGCGCTCCTTGTCGATCTGCATCAGCACATCGTTCAGCAGAGTCGATGCGCCCAGGCGAAGGAGGTCCGGCGTCATCCACTCGGGGCCGAGCGTCTCGTACGTGATGACCAGGTAGGCGACCGCCTGCTTGGCGGTGCGAATGCCCCCCGCGGCCTTGAAGCCGACGGGGCGGCCGGTCTCGCGCACGAAGTCGCGGATCGCCTCCATCATCACCAGCGCGACCGCCGGCGTCGCCGCGGGCTGCACCTTGCCGGTCGACGTCTTGATGAAGTCCGCCCCGGCGGCCATGGCCAGGATGCTCGCCCGGCGCACGGCGTCGTAGTTGCCCAGCTCGCCGGTCTCGAGGATCACCTTGAGGTGCGCCTCGCCGCACGCCTCCTTCACCGCCACGATCTCGTCGTAGACGCGCTGGTAGTCGCCGGAGAGGAAGGCGCCGCGGTCGATGACCATGTCGATCTCATGCGCCCCGGCGCGCACCGCCTGCAACGTCTCGTCGACCTTGATCGGCGTGAAGGTCTGGCCCGAGGGGAAGGCGGTCGCCACCGAGGCGACCTTGACCCCGCTGCCGCGCAGGTGCTCGACGCAGTCGGCGACTCGCAGCGGGTAGACGCAAACGGCCGCGACCGACGGGATGGTCGTGTCCCCGGGCTTCGGCCGGATGGCCTTGGCGCACATCCCGGCGACCTTGCCGGGCGTGTCCATGCCCTCCAGAGTGGTCAGGTCCATGCAGCGCACGGCCAGGTCGAGGGCCCACAGCTTGGACGACTTCTTGATCGATCGCTTGCCGAGCGAGGCCGCCCGCTCCTCGGCGCCCACCTGGTCGACGCTGCGCACGCCGCGCATGAGCGACCCTAGGTGGGTGAGCGAAAGGGCGGTCGCCATGTGGGGATTATGCGACGGGCGCTGACGGCGCCAGCGATCGCCGTCCTGCTCGTGGCGGCCTGCAGCGCGAGCGTGGCGCCAGGCCCGTCCCCGTCGCCCAGCCAGTCGGTTGCGTCGCCCAGCCCATCGCCGTCACCCTCGCCGTCGCCGTCTCCCCAGCCGCTGCAGCGGATGGAGCCCGCGCTACCGGCGCCGGTCGAGGAGACCGGGGCGGCGGCCGCGGGCGGGAAGCTCTACGTCATGGGCGGCTTCAACGCCGCCGGCGCGAGCCTCAGCACGGTCTACGTCTTCGATGGCGGCTCCTGGTCGGTCGGTCCGCGGCTGCCGCTGCCCCTGGACCACCCGTCGGCGGCCACCCTCGACGACCACGTCTACATCGCGGGCGGACACTCGAACGGCACGGATTCCGCGCGCCTCTTCCGGCTCGACGGCGACCGATGGTCCGAGCTCGCGCCAATGCATTTTGCCCGCGGCGGCCACGCGCTCGTGCCGGCTTCGGGGAGGCTCTACGCCATCGGCGGCAACACCGCCGCTGGCAATGTCGGAACTGTGGAGGAATACGACCCCGATGCCAACACCTGGGCCGCGGTCGGTACGCTGCCCCAGCCGCGCAACCACGTGATGGGCTTCATCGGCGCGCGTGGCCCCTGCGTGGCCGGTGGCCGCTCGCCCACGACCGCCCACGTGGATTGCTTCGACCCGGTCACGCGGCGATGGACGCAGGTCGTCAACCTGCCGGTGGCCACGAGCGGAGGTGGAGCCGCGACCTTCGACGACGGAACAGTGATCGTGGCCGGCGGCGAGGACGCCGCCGAAGCCAGGCTCGTCGACGAATACGTCGTCCACGTGCCCCAGGGCTGGGCAAGCGCCGGCCCGATGCTGGCGCCGCGCCACGGCTTCGAGCTCGCGCTTTTCAATGGTCGGGCCTGGGCGTGCGGTGGAGGCAGCGCTCCGGGCCTGCACCCGGTCGCCACCTGCACGTCACTCGGGGATCCGGCTGCCTCTGCCTTGCAGTAGCTCCACGACCACGATCCCCAGGACCGTGACCACGAGGAACAGCAGCGGCACGCCGTAGTTGAACTCCGGGGTCGTCAGCAGCGAGACGTCGGTGTTCCACACGTTCTCCAGCAGCAGGTCGCCGAGCTCGATCGCGGCGTAGAAGACGAGGATCACGATGTTGACGATCAGCGAGATGAGGGGAATCGGCTCGCGCACGTACCAGATGAGCACGGCGAACGGAACCGCGGCCAGGAACGGGCCGAAGAAGTTGACGATCGACTGCCGGACCACGTCGAGGGGCGCCGACGGTTGGGCGTGGAGCCCGTAGATCGTGAAGTCGACGTAGCCCATGTGCCACGGCCGGACGATGATCGCGCCCGAGCTGCCGACCGCGTAGATCAGCAGCAGGTGCAGGACCTCGTGCGCGCCGAAGCCGGCGACGAACAGGAGCACGGAGAGGACGAGCACGCGCCACCACATCGCCGGGGGGAATGTATAAAGCCTTTGGTGCCTCCCGCGCTAGCTGCTAAGCAAAGCGCCGGTGCTCTGGAACGTGCGATGGTTCACGATCACCATGAGCACCAGCACAACCACTGAGATGCAGCGCGACTACGTCAAGGAATACAGCCCCAGCCTCGGCCGCGACATGGAGATCCTCCACTTCGGCCACGCCGGCAGGCCGTTGCTCGTCTTCCCGACCTCCATGGGCCGTTTCTACCAGTGGGAGGACTTCGGCCTCGTCGGCGCGCTCTCCGACCTGATCGACGCCGGTCGATACCAGCTCGTCTGCGTGGACAGCGTCGACGGCGAGTCCTGGTACGCGAAGGACCGGCCGCCCGCCGACCGCGTGCGCCGGCACCTGCAGTACGAGGCCTACCTCGTCAACGAGGTGCTGCCCCGGATGCCCGGCTCGGGCCGGGCCATCGCCTGCGGCGCGTCCTTCGGCGCGCTGCACGCGGTCCTGCTCGCCGCCCGCCAGCCGAGCCGCGTGGGCGGCTTCATCGCCCTGAGCGGGGCCTACGACACCTCGCAATGGCTGAACGGCTATCACGACGACAACACGTACTACACCAACCTGATGGCGTTCCTCCCCGGCCTGAGCGACGAGGTCTACCTCGGCCCGCTGCGGGCGGAGCACCCGAAGGTCATCGCCACCGGAGAGCACGACCCCAACGTCGACGACTCGGTGAAGGTCGCCCGGCTGTTTCACGCCAAGGGTGTGGAGGTGGGGCTCGAAATCTGGCCCGGTTGGGCGCACGATTGGCCCTACTGGAAGGACATGATGCGGCGCTACCTGGCTTGAACCGCCAGAGAAGAGGGAAGGACGATGGCCCAGAACCGAAAGAAGATCATCGGACTGCTGATCGGGCGGGAGAACACGTTCCCGGGGCCTTTCCTCGACGTCGTCAACCAGCGTGGCGCCGCCGAGGGCATCAGCGCCGAGCTCGCGGTGCTGGGCGGCACGTCCGAGCTGGCCGAGCAGCACCACGCCGTGCTCGTCGACCGCATCTCGCATGAGGTCCCGTACTACCGCGCCCACCTGAAGAGCGCGGTCCTGATGGGCACGACCGTGATCAACGACCCCTTCTGGTGGCAGGCGGACGAAAAGTTCTTCGAGTGCACGCTGGCGCGTAAGCTCGGCGTGGCGGTGCCGAAGACGGTGGTGCTGCCCAACAAGCAGTACATCCCCGACATCGACGAGCAGCGCTCGCTGCGCAACCTGCAGTTCCCGCTCGACTGGGAGGCGATCGTCCGCTACACGGGGCTGCCCGCGGTGCTGAAGCCGAACACGGGCGGCGGCTGGAAGGACGTGTACGTAGTCCACTCGGTCGAGGAGCTGATCACCGCCTACGACCAGACCGGGCTGAAGACGATGATCCTGCAGGAGTTCATCGATTGGGACGACTACGTGCGCTGCATCTGCATCGGTCGCGAGCACGTGCTGCCGATCCGATACAACCCGCGCGCCGAGTTCCACGAGCGCTACCAGATCCACCGCCCAGTCGAGGGCGCGCTGCGCGAGCATGCGATCAAGGACGCACACACGCTCGTCGACGCCCTCGGCTACGACATGGACACCGTGGAGTTCGCGGTCCGCGACGGCGTGCTCTACGCCATCGATTTCCTCAACCCCGCGCCCGACTTCGACAACTTCTCCATCAAGGAGGACAACTTCGGCTGGGTGCTGGACAAAATGTGCGACCTCGTCCTGGCCTACGCGCGGGGCGAGAAGCAGCCGCCGTGGCGCGACGAGCACCGCTGGTGGAAGCACGTCGGCAAGACGCCGGCGCCGTCACCGATGCAAGCCTGAGATGAAAGACCCGGTCGCCGCCTATCACTCGCTTCTGAATGACGAGCGGCTGATGGCGGCGAGCGCGGAGGCGCTGGCGGACGGACAGCGTGCGCGGCGGTTGATGTTCGGCGAGCGGCCCCTGTGCGTGTGCGTCCGGCCGCAGCTTCTGCCGCGGCGCCGTTACGAGCAGGCGGTCAGCGCCGCGCAGGGGGTGTACAGCGCCCTGGCCTCGCTCGAGCGCGCGGTGTTGAAGGACGCCGAGCTGCGCGCCGAGCTCGGCCTCGAGGGCGAGGAGGAGCGGCTCGCCATGGCGAAGCCGGGCTTCCGGTCTTCGTCGCCGTCGGTCCGCCTCGACAGCTTCTTCGCCGACGAGGTGCGGTTCGTCGAGTACAACGCCGAGTCGCCGGCCGGGATGGCCTACAGCGACAACCTGGCCGCGATCTTCGCGTCACTGCCGGCGATGAGGGCGTTCCGCAAGCAGTTCCGCGGCCGGTTCCTGCCGACCCGGCGGCGCCAATTACGCGCGATGCTCAGCGCCTTCCGGCAGTGGGACCGCGGCGCGACGCCCGTCATCGCCATCGTCGACTGGGAGGGCCTCCCGACCGCGCCCGAGTTCGAGATGTTCAAGGCCTTCTTCGAGGAGGCGGGCACCAGGACGGTCATCTGCGACCCGCGCGCGCTCGAGTTTCGCGCCGGCAAGCTCTACGCCCAGGGCTCCGCGGTCAACCTCGTCTACCGCCGCGTCCTGACCAGTGAGCTGCTCCAGCGGGGCGAGGAGACGCGTGCGCTCCGCGACGCCTACATGGCCGGCGCGGTATGCGTTGTCAACAGCTTCCGGGCCAAGCTGCTGCACAAGAAGATGTCGCTCGCCATGCTTTCCGACGAGCGCTACGAACGCCTCTACACACCGGCCCAGCGCGCAGCGATCCGGCGCCACATCCCCTGGACCAGGCGGGTCAGGCCGGAGCTCGGCGAGGAGATCGCCCGCCGCCGGGAGACGCTGGTCCTGAAGCCCAACGACGAGTACGGCGGCAAGGGCGTCGTCCTCGGGTGGACGGTCGACCAGGCCGAGTGGGAGGCGGCGATCGAGCTCGCCACTACCCAGAGCTACGTCGTCCAGGAAGCGGTCGAGATTCCGCGGGTGCCGTTCCCGGTGGTCCTCGACGGCCTGCACTACCTTGACCTGGCGGTCGACCTTGACCCCTACCTCTTCGACGGGCGCGCGGGCGGCTTCATGACGCGGGTGTCCGCGGCGGCGCTGCTCAACGTCACGGCCGGTGCGGGAAGCGTCGTGCCAACATTCATCGTCGAGGGGCCTGCATGAGTCGTGACGGAATGCTGACGATCGGCGTCGAAGAGGAGTACCAGATCATCGACTCCTCGGGTGAGCTTCACGCCCACATCGACACCCTGCTCGCCAAGGCGACCCCGAAGCTGGGCGAGAAGGTCAAGCGGGAGATGATGCAGTCGGTCGTCGAGGTGGGGACGACGATCTGCAAGGACGTCGGCGAGGCGCGCGACCAACTGGGCGAGATGCGCCAGACGCTCGCCGAGCTCCTCGCGCCGGACGGCCTGCGCCTGGCCTGCGCGGGCACTCATCCGACCTCGCGCTGGTCGGAGCAGAAGATCACCGAGTACGACCGCTACAAGATGCTCGAGGAGGAGCTGCAGGACGTCGTCCGCGCCCTGGTCATCTTCGGCCTGCACGTCCATGTGGCCATCCCCGAGTCCGAGCTGCGCATCGGCGTCCTGAACGAGGCCCGCTACTTCCTGCCCCACCTGCTCGCCCTGAGCACGTCGAGCCCGTTCTGGATGGGCCGCAACACCGGCCTCAAGTCGTACCGCAGCGTCATCTGGTCGAACTTCCCGCGCACAGGCATCCCGCCCGAGCTCTCGTCCTTCGACGAGTACGAGAACTACGTCGAGCTGCTGGTCAAGACCGGCTCGATCGACAACGGCAAGAAGATCTGGTGGGACCTGCGCGCCCACCCCAACTTCCCGACCCTTGAGTTCCGCGTCTGCGACATGCCGACGCGCCTCGAGGAGACGGTCTGCCTGGCGGCGCTGATGCAGGCGATCTGCGCCAAGCTCTTGAAGCTGCGCGCGGGCAACCTCGGTTTTCGCAAATACATGCCGGCGCTGATCGCCGAGAACAAGTGGCGGGCGATCCGCTACGGCATCGACGGCAAGCTGATCGACTTCGGCAAGCAGGCCGAGGTGCCGATGCGCGATCTGGCCCTGGAGCTGGTGGAGTTCGTCGACGACGTGGTCGACGACCTCGGCTCGCGCAAAGCGGTGGAGTACGTGCACACGATCCTGCGCGAAGGCACGAGCGCCGACCGCCAGCTCCGGGTGCTCCGGGAGACCGGGGACGTGCACAAAGTGGTCGAGATGCTGGCGGCCGAGACCGTCAGCGCGCCGGCGCGGCGGGCCAGCTGAAGCGCGATCCGCAACGGCGCGAGGCCCTTGTCCTCGCGGCGTACCGCGAGATCGCCCAGCGCGGGTTCGAGGGCCTGCGCACTCGCGAGGTGGCGAAGGAGGTCGGGGTCAACATCTCCACCCTGCACTACTACTTCCCGACCAAGGAGTCGCTGATCCGGGCTGTGCTTGATCACGCGATGGGCCGGTTCCGGACCACGCTGTCACCAGGCGGCACGCCGCCCGAGCAGCTCCGCAACTACCTCCGGTTGGTGCGCACGCTCCTGGTCGAGGAGCCGGAGCTCGGCGCGGTGATGGCGGAGCTGGCCCTGCGCTCGGTCCGGGACGAATCGATCGCTTCGATCATGGACGAGATGTACGACCTCTGGCACCTGACGCTCCGCGGGCTGCTGCGCCGGGCCGTGAAGCAGGGAGGCCTGCGTCCGGAGCTGGACAGCGACGCGGTGGCGGCGCTGATCATCGCCACTCTCACGTCGATGACCCTGCCGGTGATGACCGACGCGAACCGGGGCGGCAGGGCGCTGCGGCAGCTCGAGCGATGGCTTGGCGTGACGGCGGGCCGCTGATGGAATCAAGCAACTGATTGATTAGTTCGATAGACTATGAGCATCTCCACCACCGCCAGGGCTCCAGGTTTCATCGGCCTCTTCAACCCGTTTGCTCGGAGGGTCTTGAGGACCGGTCCACTGCTCGGCCCGAACGCGTTGATCACGATTCGCGGACGCAAGAGCGGAGCTCCGCGCACGACGCCGGTTGCCCTTGTCGAGATCGACGGCCGGCGTTGGGTCATCGGCACGTTCGGTGAGGTCAACTGGGTCCGCAACCTGCGCGCGGCCGGCCAGGCGACGGTGTCCGTGGGAAGGCGCCGGGAGGAGGTGCGGGCGCGGGAGCTGGATCTTCCCGAGCGGGAGGCGTTCTTCCGCGACGTGGTCGGGCCTTACGTGCGCCGCCTGCGCGTGGGCGGCTTGCTCCTCGCATTGCTGGGCGCGCGCGAGATCCTGGACGACCCCGCCGCCGCGGCGTTGGAGCGTCCCGTCTTCGAGCTTCGCGCGGCCTGAAGTGCGATAGTCGCGACTATCGCGCCTTCGTGAGCGCTAGATGTGGCGTTAGTCGCGACTATCGCGGGTTCGTGAGCGCCTGATGTGGCGTTAGTCGCGACTATCGCGGGTTACGGACGTTGTAACCCGGCTGAAATCAAAGAGCGGCGGGCCATCATGGTCGCGCCATGAGCTATTCCGGCACGCGAAGGCAGTCGCCGGCCGCGCCGCTCCTGGGCGTGCTGGCCGGCCTCCTCTCGTTCGCCATCGTCTGCTGGCTCGCCTTGATCACCGCCCGCAAGGCGACGTCCATCAACTACGTCCTCTGGCTCGAAGGCGGCCTTATCGTCAGCTTCGCGATCGCGACCGTCGTCCACGAGTCCGGCCACCTCATCGTCGGCCTGCTGACCGGCGAGCCGGTGCGGATGATGCGAGTCGGATCAGGAGGCACACTGGTCGCCTTTCGCGTCAGGGGCGTCGCCATCCAGGTCTGCGCCAACCCGCTCGGCGGAGGAGCCGTCTACTTCTCCGAAGTCGGCGCGGCCCCAAGCCGCGTCCACATCGCCTCGCTCGCCGCCGGACCCGGGTTCAACGCTCTCGCCGCGGTCTACGCGTTCGTGCTCTACCAGTTCGGCGTCGACTGGCTCGTGCCCTTCGCGATCGCCAACGTCATCGGCTTCGTCAACAACTTGATCCCCAGGACGGCGGTGTACGGCGGGCGCCCGCACGCCACGGACGGCATGCAGATCTGGAAGCTGCTCTTCGAGCCACCCGTGCCGACCCTTTCCCTCGAGGGTGCCGAGATCGCGCCCGATGCCCACACCGTACTCGTCGCCGCGATCGAGGACGCGCAGCTTTCCGGCGCCGGGGACGTGACCGACGAGCAGCTGCTGCGCGCGCTGGCCAAAGACGGGGCGGTCGGACCGGTGTTCGCGGCCACCGGCCTGGGCGAACGGATTCCGGAGGCCAAGACGCCCGAGAGCGACCAGCTCGTTCCGGCGCACCTGGGGCCGGTGGCGCACGCAGTCCTCGACGCTTCGATCCGAAAGGCGCGCGATGTCGGGCTTGGCAAGGCCAACGCCACCGCCATGGCCATGGCCCTTCTCGCCTCGGACACACCCGCCGGCAGGCTGATGCGCGAGTCGGGCGTCACCGAGGAGTCGCTGCGCAAGGTCATCACCGTGGTGGCTCAGGACGACGACGCCCAGCGCAACCGCATCGTGTCCCCTGACCTGCCGCTCGAGCGCTGGGGCACGACGGCGGACAGCACGCTTGCCCATGCCTGTCGCATCGCGGTCGCGGACCGCTCGGGGATGTTCGGCACGCAGCACCTCGTCGCGGCGATGGTCGCCGTCCCCTCGTGTCGCGCGGCGCAGGCCCTGACCAGGCTCGGCTTCGTCCTTGTCTGGAAAGGCGACGGCTCCCGGGACGCGCGGAAGGAGGTCCTGGTGCCGGCCCTTTCGCCGCAGGCCGGCATGGCGATCGCCGGGGCGCTCTGGCGCACGGGCGCGAACCGGCCGGCGGGAACAGCGGAGCTGTGCCTCGGCATCCTCGACCAGGCGGCCGGCATCGGGTTCCAGCTGCTCGCGTCCGCCGGCGTGACGTCCGAGCGCTTCATCAAAGCCCTGCGCTACACGGACGTCGAGGCGAGCGAGCCTTGCGGGTGCAGCGAGGCCTCGTTTGGTCTGTGGGCATTGAGGGCCAGCGCGAGGATGGGCGCCGGGCGGTGGCTGGACGCTCGCGCCGATTTCCTCGAGGCCGAGCGCGCGTGCGTCAACAAGAGGTTGAAGGGCGTCTTGGGCAACAACGTGGCCTGGGTGTCGTTGGTCGCAGGCGATCCTGCCCTCCGTGCGGATGCGCTCGAGCGAGCGCGCGCGGCCGCTGCCGCGGACCCGGAAAACATCGCCTTCCGCGGGACCTACGCCTTCGCGCTCATGGAAGGGGGCTCGCCGGCCGAAGCCGCGGCGATGCTCGAGGCCGACCTGCCGAAGGTCACGCGCCCACGCCTCAGAGCGAGCACCCTGTGCCAGCTTGCGATGTGCGAGGCACGCCTGGGCAAGCGGGAGTTGGCGGCGCAGCATCTTGCCGCAGCCGCGGAGGCGAACCCGAAGTGCGAGCTTCTGGAACGCGCGCGGCAAGAGCTGGAGGGCGTGCCCGCGGCCTTGCCGGGGGGCCCAAGCACGGCTACGCGATGATCGTGGACATCGCTCGCGCGATATAGCGACTAAGTCAAGACCTTTTGCACCATTCGTACAGCGCGTCGTACAGAGCCATCTGCGCTTCAAGCTTCTCCTGGTCGCGCTCGCCATAGATGCGCCGGAAGCCCATCGCCACAGCCTTCAGGCCCGCGCCTTCAGGCACCGACCCGAGGTCGGCCTCGACGTCCGCGGCGTGGACGATCCTGGCCAGCCTCTGCAGCGCCGGATCGTCGAGGCCGTACTTGAGGAGGATCGACTCGAACGAGCAACGCCCATCGACGTGGCCGAGCTCGACCCCCTCGACGTCGAACGGGATCGCGCCCTTCACGCTCATGACGTCCTTCGGCTCGACGTAGAGAAACTCGGCACCGGGGTCGATGAACCTGCGTATCAGCCAAGGGCACGCGATGCGGTCGACGGCGGCATTCTTGCGGGTGACGAAACGCATCTACTTACTCCTTTTCCGCGCGCCGGACAGCGCGCTCCGCGGCCGTCCGGCCGACCGAGGCGAAGTGTGCGCCGCCGGAGTCGCCCGGGGTGCTGGCGATCTTCGACGGCATCCGCGACGGCAA
>DATEGB010000063.1:0-19358 GCA_035280365.1 Candidatus Dormiibacterota bacterium
TCGAGCGTCCCGAGCGCAGCGCCTTTGTGCGCGCTGCCGACCATCTTCTCGACGATCTGGGGCAGGATCAGGCCGCCCATGCTGTTCCACAGGTAGCCGATGGCGACCCAGTAGAGCGACAGGACGACGAAGTCGAGCTGCTTCAGCCGCCGCGCCGGCGCCGGCGCCGGTGCGGAGCTGCTCAGTCGGGTTGGTACGGTGGTAGCGATTTCTTGGCCGGGCGATCCTCGCGATAGCCGAGCGCGTACTCGCCCTGCATGATCGTGTGGATCTCGCGCGTGCCCTCGTAGATGATCGGCGCTCGTGAGTTGCGGAGGAATCGCTCCACCGGATATTCGGCCGAGTAGCCGTACGCACCGTGGACCTCGATCGCATCGTTCGCCGCGTTGAAGGCCGCGTCGGTCGCGTACTGCTTCGCCATCGACGTCTCGCGCGTATTGCGCTGCCCGGTGTTCTTCATCCATGCGGCTTTGAAGTACAGGAGGCGGCAGATCTCGTAGTCGCGCGCCATGCGCGCGATCATCTGCTGCACGAGCTGGTAGCGGCCGATCGCCTGGCCGAACGTCTTGCGCTCGCGCGCGTACTTCACCGAGGCGTCGAGGCACGCGCGCACGGTCCCGGTCGCCCCGGCGGCGACGGTGTAGCGGCCGTTGTCGAGGCAGCTCATCGCGATCTTGAAACCGTCGCCCTCGTCCCCGATGCGGTTCGACTCGGGGACCTCGAGGTCGCTCATCAAGATCGAGCCGACGTCCCCGGCGCGGATGCCGAGCCGGTCCTCGATCGGCTCCGTGCGGAGCGCCTTGCCGCAAGCCTCGCGGTCGAGCATGAACGCCGACACGCCGCGATGCCCCGCCTTGGGGTCGGTCTTCGCGAAGACCAGCAGGAAGTCCGCGGTGTCGGCGTCCGAGACCCAGGTCTTCTCGCCGTTGAGCACGTAGCCGTCGCCCTGCCGGCGCGCGGTCGACTGCATCGAGGCGACGTCGGAGCCGGCGTTCGGCTCGGTGAGGCCGTAGCACGCGAGCTTCTGGCCTGACGCCATGGGCGAGAGCCACTGCTGCTTCTGCTCCTCGTCCGCCCACGTGTAGAGGCCCATGCCCACGAGCCCCACGTGGACCGAGAGGACGGTGCGGTAGACCGTGTCGACGTACTCCAGCTCCTCGCAGACCAGGCCCAGAGACAGGTAGTCGAGGCCATGGCCGCCGTAGCGCTGCGGGAAGCAGACGCCGGGCAGCCCGAGCGAGGCCAGCTTGGAGAAGATCTCGGGGTCGTGCCGGCCCGCGCGATCGTCGGCCGCGATCCGCGGCGCGAACTCGCGGGCGCAGAAGTCGCGCACCGTATCGACCAGCTGCTGCTGGTCCTCGCTCAAGGACAGGTCGACCACGGCGCCTAAGTTATTACTTCGTCGCGCAGGGCGTCGCCGTGGGCGAGGTCTTGGGCGACGCGGTCGGCTTGGGCGACGCGGTCGGCTTGGGCGACGCGGTCGGCTTGGGCGAGGGCGTCGGGCACGGCGTGGCCACCGGCGTCGGCGCCGGGCGCAGGTCGTCAGGTCCAATGTGGCCGATGAACGGCAGGTGCTTGCCGAAGCCCAGGATGAACGGCACGATGCGCGACCCGTGCAGCTGCGGCTGGATGAAGCTTGTGTAGAGCTGCTCGAGCTGGTGGATGCCGCCGATGTTGTTGATGTTGGCGCTGCCCTTGGCCGCCGAGTCCTTGAGCGCCTGCAGGTCCGACTTCGACACCATGGCAGCGGTGATGGGGTTGGAGAGGATCTCGTTCTCGAACTGGTTGACCTGGGCGAGCGTCAGGTTGGCGTTGGCGACCGCCGGCTTGAACGCGTTGTCGAGGACGACCAGCGCGGACAGGGCGAGGTAGACGACGACGAGGGTCACGAGGCCATGGACGAAGATGCCCAGCAAGCCGTCGATGCCTCGGATCGCCTGCATGCGGTGGAACATGCCGCCGAGCGCACCGCCGATCGCGCCCATGACTACGGCCAGGATCAAGGCCACGAAGACCGACATCACCGGCTGAAGGTGCAGAAGCTTCTGCATCTCGTTCGTGTACTGGTCGTGGAAGCGGAACACCGCGAGCAGCGTCCCGAAGAAGAAGATCTCGGCCATCAGGGGCTGGATGACTCCACGCTGAAAGCCCGTGATCAGCGCGATCACCAGCAGGATGACGATCAGGATGTCGATAACCAAAGCGGGCGCAATTCTAGTCGAGAGGCCGCCCGATCCCAGTCAGAAGGCGCAGGTTGGGTTAGACTCGCAGCGCTTGGCCCGAACGATCGCGGTCGCGATGCAGAAGGGCGGGGTTGGCAAGACCACCACCGCCGTCAACCTGGGCGCCGCTCTCGCCGAGATCGGACAGCGCGTGCTCCTCATCGACCTGGACGCGCAGGGTCACCTCACCCTCTACATGAAGCCGCAGGGTGAGCTGGAGAAGACCATCTACCACCTCCTGGTCGACTCCGAGACCACCGTCACCGACGTGGTCCAGGAGGCGCCGCAGATGGGCGTCCACTACATCCCCGCGGACATCGAGCTCGCCGGCGCCGAGAACCAGCTCATCAACGAGATCGGCCGCGAGAGCATCCTGCGCGACAAGCTCGAGCCGGCGCAGCGGCGCTACGACTTCATCATTATCGACTGCCCACCGTCGCTCGACCTGATCGTGATCAACGCCCTGGTCGCCGCGGACGAGGTGCTGGTGCCACTGCAGGCGGAGTTCCTCGCCCTCAGGGGCATGCAGGAGCTGCTGGTCACGATGGAGCGAGTGAAGCGCAGGCTCAACCCGCGCCTCGAGCTGATCGGCATCCTGCCCACGCTGTACAAGCACCGTGCGCTGCACTCGCAGGAGGTGCTGGGCGCGGTGCGCGAGAAGTACGGCGACAAGGTCTACGACTTCTGGATCACCGACTCGATCCGCTTCGCGGAGACGCCGCTCGCTGGGCAGTCGATCCTCACCTACGCACGCGAGTCGGACGGGGCGCGGTCGTATCGAGCCCTGGCGGCAAAGATCATCGAGAATCACCGGGCACCGGACTGAGGGGTAATCCATGCCGAACTTCAAGCGCGCCTCGCTCGTCGGGTCAGAAGAGCTGTTCCGCCCGACCCGACCACAGGTCATCGAGGACACCGACGACGTGATCAAGGAGACCGTCGACCGGCCGGGCAGCGCCAGGGTGAAGGAGGTCGTCCTCAAGACCTTGAACTTCACGCCCGAGGAGCTGGAGCTGTTGCTGGAGGCGGTACAGATCGCCAAGTACCCGGACCGGGCGCGGGCCAAGCCCCAGCTGGACAAGTTCGACGCGCTCGACGCCCTGCGCCAGAGGATCCAGGCGGTCGTCGAAACCTAGAAACCCGCGATAGTCGCGACTATCACCGCATGTCGCCTCGCCAAACCCCGCGATAGGCGCGACTATCACCGCATGTCGCATCGCGAAACCCCGCGATAGGCGCGACTATCACCGCATGTCGCATCGCGAAGCCGGGCGATAGTCGCGACTATCGCAGCATTGACAGCTAGAACCGCTTCCGCGACCGGCGTCGGATGTAGCCGTAGGTCCAGAAAAGGCAGATCCCCAGCAGCAGCACCGCGAAACCCACGACCCCCGCCCGCTGGTCCATTGCTGTAAATACTGATGCAGTGGGCAAGCTCTCGATCGTCAAGCTCCGGCTCGACCGCGAGGTCAACGGCTACATCGTCTCCGACGCCGGCAGCAAGGAGGCGATCATCGTCGACCCTGGCACGCCGGCGGACAAGATCGCGGAGCAGGCCTCGGGGCTGACCGTCAAGTACATCCTCGCCACCCACGGGCACCCCGGCCACGTCGGCGGCAAGGACGACGTCAAGGCCGTCACCGGCGGCCAGACCGGCATCCACTCCCTCGATGCCAAGCAGTTCTTGCGCTCCGCCGACCGCTACCTCCTCGACGGCGACGAGTTCGAGTTTGGCGAGTTCAAGGTCCAGGTCCTGCACACGCCCGGACATACGCCGGGCAGCGTCTGTTTCGTCATCGCGAACCACGCGTTCGTGGGCGACACCATCCTCGCTGGCGGGATTGGCAGGCAGATGCCGGAGACCGACCTGCGCCGGCAGATGATGAGCATCGGCACCAGGCTCCTCCGCCTGCCGCCGGCCACCGCGCTCTACCCGGGGCACGGGCCGGCGACAAGCCTCGAGCGTGAGCTGGCGCAGAACCCGATCTTCCGGGGAACGGGCGCGAAGGTCTAGGCGGCGGGCGTTACCAGGCTCATCAGGATCTTGGTCACGCCCGAGGACGCGATGCAGGCCAGCGTGCCCTGGACGCTGCCGTTGCTCTTGCGCCGGAACGTGGCCTTGAACTCTCCGTTCGCCGTGCTGTTGACGGTCAGCTGCCAGTCGCCCTGGTTCAGCTTGTCGGTGTAAAAGGCCTGCACCTTGGGGACGGAGTCGAGCGTCTGCCACTCCATGCCCCAGGAAGTCGGGCCGCTCGAGGGGAAGCCGGCGGCCGCGGTAAGGCGGGCCTTCGGGTAGACCGGCACGTCGCTCGGGAAGCTGGGGGGCATCGGAACCTCGGTCCCGAGCTTGCCCGGAGCCTGCGCCAGGGGCGAGCCACTCGGGCTTGGGGTGGTGGAGGCCTGCCCGCCGCCGCTGCAGCCGCCGAGCAGGAGCGCAAACGCGAGGGCCAGGAGCCTCACCGCACCACCACGGCCGGGCGGACCATGCGCCCCCGGGCCTTGCTCGCGCGCCCTGCAGGCTCGCCGCGCAGGTAGACCCGCTTGATGGCGAAGTCGAACGCCATCCCTTCCATCGCTCCGTGCTTTTGCCGCGAGCGCATGTCGCGAGCGGCGACGCGAGTCTTGCGCCGAGGGTCGACGAGCACCAGGTCGGCGTCGTAGCCAGGAGCGACCGAGCCCTTGCTCTTGTCGAGGCCGGCGAACCTGGCCGGCGCCTCGCTCACCCACCGCGGCGCGAGCCACACGTCGCCGAGGTCCTTGGCGATCTGGAGGCAGCTCAGGTAGAGCGTCTGCACGCCGGGGCTGCCCGCCGGCGCGTCCTCGAACGGCCGCCCCTTCTCCTCGTCGGTGTGCGGCGCGTGGTCGGTGCTGACCATCCCGATCACTCCGCGCCTCAGTCCGTCGAGCAGCGCGTCGCGGTCCTCGGCGGTGCGGATGGGCGGCAGCATCTTCATCGCCGCTCCGACGCGGTCGAAGTCCGCCGCCGTCAGGAGAAGGAACTGCGGACAGGTCTCGAGCGTGAGCGTCGTGCCGACCCGGATCGCGTCCTCCGCCGCCTGCAGGCCCAGCGCGCTCGAGAGGTGGGCGATGTGGAGGTGCGCGCCGGACTCTCGCGCCACCGCCGCCGCCGCCGACACCGCGACCGCCTCCGCGTCCGGCGGCCGCGACGCGAGCAGGTCCTCGTAAGTGAGCAGCGGTCGCCGAAAGGCCGCCAGGACCGTCGGGTCCTCGGCGTGGATGGCGAGAGGCAGGCCGAGCTCGGCGACCACCGGCGCGAGGCGGGCGAGCGTGCCGTAGTCGGCGGGCGGCTCGAGGTCGGGATCGTCTGCTCCCGGCGAGTAAAGGACCTGCTTCCGGCTGAGGCTGAAAGAGTAGGCCAGGTAGGCCTTGAAGCCGACCGCGCCGGCGGCGGCCATGGTTTCGAGCTGCCCCGAAGTCGAGGTCGAGCGAACCATGCCCCACAACCCGAAGTCGACGCGCGCCTTGCTGCGCGCCTGGGCCGACTTCGCCTCGAGGACGCCGGCGCTGTCGACCGCAGGCACGGTGTTGGGCATGTCGAGGACGACGGTCACGCCTCCCTCGGCCGCCGCCGCGGTCAGAGTGCCGAAGTCCTCCTTCTCGGGAAAGCCCGGGTCGCGGCTGTGGACGTGGACGTCCACTCCGCCCGGCAGTACATAGAGCCCCGCGGCGTCCACGGTCTGGGCGCCCGGCGCGTCGATGCGCGGCTCGACCTGGGTGATGACGCCGTCGGCGACGTGCACGTCGGCGTCGCGCGGGCCCTCCGGGGTGTAGACCTTGCCGCCCTTGATGACGAGTTCAGTCAAGAGTCAGGTCTGAGATCCGAAACAGGGGCGAGTAAGGAATCCCGGCCTCGCGGATGTTCTCTTCGCCGCCTTCCCCCCGGTCCAGCACGACCACGAGATGGATAACGTCAAGCTCCGCGTTTCTTAGCGCCTCGACCGAGCGCAGCGAATCGCCGCCGGTCGTCACCACGTCCTCGATCACGGTCACGCGCTCCCCCGCGTTGAATCGCCCCTCGAGCTGCTTCGCGGTGCCGTAGCCCTTCGGTTCTTTGCGGACCAGGATCAGCGGAAGCCCGGTCTCCATCGAGACCGCGCCCCCAAGCAGGACCGCCCCGAGCTCGGGTGCGGCCAGGCGCTGCGTCTCCTTCGGCACGAGGTCCGCGAGGTGCGCGCCGAGTCGCTTCAACAGCTCGGGCTCGGTCTCGAACAGGAACTTGTCGAAATAGCGGGTCGAGCGCTTGCCCGAGCGCAGCACGAAGTCGCCCTTCAGGTAAGAGGCCGCGACCAGGTCGCGTGCCAGAGCGTCCCGCCCCGCCACCACGACTTCAATCTAGCGGATAGAAACACGCCGCCATGTGGTCCTGGCCGAACGATTCGAGCGGCGGAATTTCCTCGGCGCAGTGCTCTTTGGCGCGCGGACAGCGCGTCCGGAACCGGCAGCCCGAAGGTGGCGCGACCGGCGACGCGACGTCGCCCTGCAGGATCACTCGCTCCCGGCGCAGCTCGATCTTCGGGTCGGGTATCGGGATGGCGGACAGCAGCGAGCCGGTGTAGGGATGCCGCGGCCGCCTGTACAGCTGCACGCCTGGCGCCATCTCCATGATCTTGCCGAGGTACATGACCGCGATCCGATTCGAGATGTGCTTCACCACCGAGAGGTCGTGGGCGATGAAGAGATAGGTGAGCTTGAACTTCGACTGCAGGTTCTCGAGCAGGTTGATGATCTGCGCCTGGATCGACACGTCGAGGGCGGATATTGGCTCGTCGCAGACGATGAACTCGGGCTCGACGGCCAGCGCGCGGGCGATGCCGATGCGCTGCCGCTGGCCGCCTGAGAACTCGTGCGGATAGCGGTCGACGTAGCGAGGATTCATGCCCACGACGCGCAGCAGCTCGCGGATGCGATCCTGGCGTTCCTTGCCCTTGGCGAGGCCGTGCACGTCGATCGGCTCGCCGATGATGTCGCCCACCGTCTGACGCGGGTCCAGTGACGCGTAAGGGTCCTGGAAGATCATCGCCATCTCCCGGCGCAGAACGCGCAGCCGGCCGCCGCGGATGTGCGTGATGTCCTGGCCCTTGAAGCGAACCTCCCCCGCCGTGGGCTCAAGGAGGCGGATCACGGTCCGGCCCAATGTCGACTTGCCGCACCCGGACTCGCCGACGAGGCCGACCGTCTCGCCGGGCTTGATCTCAAGGTCGACGCCGTCCACCGCGTGCACGTGACCGACCGTCCGCTGCAGCACGCCTGACGCGACCGGGAACCACACCTTGAGGTCGCTGACGCTGACGAGCGGCTCGTTCGCCGTCCAGGCCATGGTCAGCTTCTGGACCGCGGGAACCAGGGGTCCCCGCGAACTCACGGCGCAGCCTCTGAGTTCGTGGGGATCCCCTCAGGCACCCTTCAGCTCCGTGCCCGACTGGGTCACCCAGCAAGCCGCGCGCTGGGTCTCCCCGACCTGGAGCAGCGCGGGCACGTCGCGCGAGCACTTCTCGAGGCGGAAAACGCAGCGCGGATGGAACGAGCAACCCTGGGGCAGGTCGACGAGGCTCGGCGGGAAGCCCTCGATGGGTTTCAAAGGCTCGTGGCGCTCCGCGTCCAGGCGCGGGATGGAGCGGAGCAGCGACCACGTGTACGGGTGCTTCGGGTTGGCGAAGACGTCGGTCGTCGGGCCGGCCTCGACGATCTTGCCCGCGTACATGACGATCAGCCGCTGGCACATGCCGGCGACGACGCCGAGGTTGTGCGTGATCAGGATCGTCGCCGTGCCGAACTCGCGGTTGACGTCGCGCAGGAGGTCGAGGATCTGGGCCTGGATGGTGACGTCGAGGGCCGTCGTCGGCTCGTCGGCGATGAGCACCTGCGGCGTCGTGGTCAACCCCATGGCGATCATCGCCCGCTGACGCATGCCGCCCGAGAATTGATGTGGATAATCGCGGGCCCGCGCGGCGGCGCCCGGAATGCCCACGCGGCCGAGCATGCTCACCGCTCCGCTCAACGCCCTCTTCGCGTCCCACCCGTTGTGCAGCTGCGTCGGCTCGGCGACCTGCCAGCCCACCCGGTACACCGGATTGAGCGAGGTCATGGGGTCCTGGAAGATCATCGCGATCTCCTTGCCGCGGATCTCGCGCATCTCGTACTCGCTGAGCCGCGTCAGGTCCTGGCCCTTGAACGTCACCTTGCCGCCGACGATCCGGCCCGGCCGCTGCAACCGCATGATGCTCAACGCGGTCACGGACTTCCCGCAGCCCGACTCGCCGACTATGCCCAGCGTCTCGCCGGCGTGCAGCTCGAAGGAGACGCCGTCGACCGCCCTGACGACCCCCTCCTTGGTCGAGAAGACCGTGCGCAATTCGTGGACCTCGAGGAGCGGCTGCGTCACACCGTCAATGACTTTTCAGCCGGGGGTCGAAGGCGTCGCGGACGGCGTTGCCGAACAGGTTCGAGGCCAGCACCGTGAGGAAGATGGTGATGCCCGGTAGCGCGACCAGCCAACCCGAGCGGAAGAAGTAGCTCTGCGCGTTGGTGAGCATGTTGCCCCAGCTCGGCGTCGGCGGCTGGATGCCCAGTCCGAGAAAGTCCAGCGCCGCTTCGACCAGGATGATCTGGCCGACGCCAAGGCTCGCGGCGACGATCAGCACCGGCAGGACGTTGGGCAGCAGGTGGCGGAGCATCAGGCGTGAGTCCTTGGCCCCTATGGACCGCGTCGCCAGGATGAAGTCGCGCTGCTTCACCGACAGCACTTCACCGCGCACGAGTCGCGCCACGCTGCCCCACCCTACCGAGGCGACGATCGCGGCCAGGGTGATGGCGTTGGGCCGGATCAAGATCGACATGAGGATGAAGAGGAAGATCGCGGGGATCGCGAGCACCATGTCCACGAACCGCATCAGGACGTCATCGATCCAACCGCCGTAGTAGCCGGCGACCATGCCGACAGCGGTGCCGACGGTCAGCGACATGGCCACGGTCAGGAACGCGACGCCGAGCGAGACGCGCGCCCCCCAGATGAGCCTCGTCAGGGTGTCGCGCCCGAGCTCGTCGGCGCCGAGGATGTGCCCGCCCACGCCGGGCCGGGCGAACGTCGAGTCGAGGTCGATGGTCTGCGGCTGGAAATGGGTCAGCACCGCGGAGAGGATCGGCGCCATGACGGCGATCAGGGCCAGGACGACGAGGAGCACGCCGGCCGCCACCCCGAGCCGGTTCTCCCGCAGCCGTTCCCACGACTCGTTCCAGTAGCTCTGTGCCGGTCGGGCGACGCCAGTCTCGACTCCGGCCGCCGGGATGTCGAGCTCGGCGACGCGGCTGGGCCCGATCACAGTGGGGCCCCCCCGAAATCACGGCGAGCCACCCGGCCGCCCGCTCCGTGGCCGCCATCGCGGTTCCTCCGATTTCGCGGGGCTTTCATCCGTAGCGGATCCGTGGGTCGAGGACGCCGTAGAGCAGGTCGGCGAGCAGGTTGCCGGCGACCACCAGCAAGGTGGCGAAAAACGTCACCCCCATGACCGTCGTGTAGTCGTACTGCAGCGCGCGCTCGAAGGCGAGCTTGCCGATGCCCGGCCAGCCGAACACCACCTCGACCACCAGGCCGCCGCTGACCAGGCCAGGCAGCTCCAGGCCGATGAGCGTGATCAGGGGGATGAGCGCGTTGCGCAGGCCGTGCAGGTAGACGACCCGCCGCTCGCTCATGCCCTTGGCCCGCGCTGTGCGGATGTAGTCCTGGGACAGGACCTCGAGCATGCTCGAGCGGATGAAGCGCGACCACGTCGACGTGTAGAAGAACGACAGCACTGTGGCCGGCAGGATGAGGTGCTCGAGCCGGTCGAAGACGTCGCCGCCGTTGTAGGCGCTGAAAGCTCCGCTCGAGGGCAGCCACGGCAACCCGTGCTGCTCGAGGGTGACCGAGAAGATGAGGATGAGCATCAGGCCCATCCAGAACTGCGGCACGGCAAACCCCGCCACGGAGACGACGGTCAGGGAGTGGTCGGTCTTGCTGCCGCGGCGGAGGGCGCCGATGACGCCGAGAGGAATCGCGAGCACGACGCCGATGACGATCGCGGTCGCGGTCAGCTCGATGGTGTTCGGAAGGCGGTCGAGGATGTGGCTCGTGACCGTGCTGCCGTCGATCATCGAGTGGCCGAAGTCGCCGTGGAGCGCGTTCCACAGCCAGGTCGCGTACCAGACCTGCGGCGGCTCGTCGAGGCCGAGCTGGGCTCTGAGCCGGGCGATGTCCTCAGGTCGCAGGGCCGGGTTGAGGTCGATGCCCGGCACATAGCTGCCGCTGGTGGTCTTCATCAGCGCGAGCGTGATCGCGGTCACGCCCAGGACGACGACGGTTGAGGCGAGGAACCGCCGGGCTACGTATTTCGCGAGCATCCGCTCTTATATCAAGCCCGGCGGCCCTTCAGATACCTCCGTTTCAAATCACTTGCCGTCCGTCACCCAGACGCTGTGGTTCCACGGTCGCTGAGCGAACTGGTTGAAGGAGCCGAAGTCTGTCCCCTGGACGCGCTTGTTGACCCCGTAGATGCCGCTGTTGAACAGGATCACCGGCGAGGGCACCTCGTCGGACATGATGTCCTGGAACTGGCCGTACAGGTTCTTGCGCTTGTTCTTGTCGACGGTCCCCAGCGCCTGGTCGAGGATCTGGTCGACCTGGTCGTTCTTGAAGTCGGCCCCGTTGAATCCACCCGGCCCGGCGTTGCGCGAGTGGTAGAGAGGGGCCTCGTCCGGGTCGGCGCTCCAGTTGAAGCCGACCAGGAACATGTCGAAGGTGCGGATGCTGACGATCTGGCTGACGAGCTGGGGGAACTGGATCAGCGAAGGGGTGGCTTCGACGCCGATGTCCTTCCACGACTGCTGCATGATCTGCAGCATCGACTCGCGCTGCTTGTTGCCGGCGTTGGTGATCATCGTGAACTTCAGCTTGAGGGCGCCTTTGGCGCGAATGCCGTCCGCCCCCTTGGACCAGCCGGCGCCGTCCAGCAGCTGCTCTGCCTTGCTCTTGTCGAAGTTGTAGAGGACCTTCGGCTTGTCCTTGTAAGCCCACGACGTCGGCGGCTCGACCGAGTTGGCGACCGAGCCGTGGCCGAAGAAAACGGCGGAGACGATCTTCTGCCGGTCGAGCGCGAACAGAAGGGCCTGGCGGACCGCCTTGTCGGTAAAAAGCTTGCCCGCGTTCGTGTCGGGGTTCAGGTTGTAGGCGTAGAACGTGAAGGTCGGCACGGCGAACTCGCCCATGACCACCGAGTCGGTGGTCTTCAGATTGTCGAACTGGCCCGGGTCGACCGGGCCGATATCGATCTCGCCGGTCTTGAGCTGGTTGGTCACCGCCACCGAATCGGGCAGCACCTTGTAGATCCACTGGTCCAGGTAAGGAGCGCCTGCCCAGTAGCTGTCGTTGCGGGCGAGCGTGACCTGCTGGCCCTTGTCCCACCTGACGAACTTGAACGCGCCGTTGCTGACCGTCGGCGCGGTGTTGAAGTCGGCAGTGTTGATCGCCTTCGCGTCCAGGCTGCCGAGGACGTGCTTGGGCAAGATTCCGTACAGGCCGTGGCTGGCGAGGAAGGGAGCGTAGACCTGGGTCGTGGTGATGACGACCGTTTGCGGATCCGGCGTGTCGATGCTCTGGATGTACTTGGAGAGGTCGCCCCGGCGCGGTGAGGAGACTGCCTTGTACTGCGGGTCGTAAGCCAGCGCGTAGGTGAACTTGACGTCGTCCGAGGTGACGTTCTGGCCGTCCGACCACTTCAACCCTGACCTCAGCTTGAAGGTGTAGGTGAGGCCGTCGGACGAGATCTTCGGCAGGTCCTGCGCGAGCTGCGGAATGAGGTCTCCGTTCTTCTTGTAGTTCAGGAGGCCGTCGAACATGAGGCCGATGACCTGGTTGGAGGCCGTGTCGCTGCTGAGCATCGAGTTGAGGGTCCGGATGTCGGAGAAGTTGCCTTCGACGACGTGGCCGCCCTTCTTCGGGGTTGCGCTCTGGGTGCCGCCACCGCCGGCGCACGCTTCCAGGAACTCGACGCCACCCGCGAGGAAGGTCAGGTAGGCGGCGGCTCCGCCCGCCCGTCTCAGGAAGTCCCTACGCGACCACTCTTCGAGAAATCTCTCGAACTGCTGAAAACCTTCGGCATCCTCGTCTCGGCTCATCTGACGACCTCCCCGTAGGTTCGCCCTGCGTCCCGACGTGGGCCATCCGGGCGCCTCAATTCCCCACGATGATTATGAAGAGTTGTGTCAACTGGTCAAAAAAGAACTCGGATGCCCTCCAAAGTAGCGATAGGCGTCGCCCGGGTGGTGCTTCACCTCCCCCGGTCGGGCTCGCTCAAGTCCAAGCGCCAGGTGGTGAGCGGCCTGCTTCGCCGGCTGCGCCAGGAGCTGAAGGTCGCGGCCGCGGAGGTCGGCGAGCTCGACCGCTGGCAGCTGGCCGAGATCGCGATCGTGACCGTCAGCGGCGACAGCCGGCAGGCCGACCGGGTCCTCGCCGCCGCCCTGTCGTTCGTCGAGGCCCACGCCGACGGCGCCCAGGTCTCGGACGTTTCCACGGAGTTGCTGCCGCTGTGAAGGCCGAACGCGTCGAATCCCTGGTCGAGGAGTTCGAGGCCACGCTGCCGTTCCCGCTCGACGCCTTCCAGCGGGAGGCGATCGAGAAGCTCGACCGCGGGCGCGGCGGCGTCCTGGTCAGCGCCCCCACCTCGAGCGGCAAGACGATCGTCGCCGAATACGCGATCTTCCGCGCCCTGAAGGACGGCGCGAAGGTGCTGTATACGACGCCGCTCAAGGCGCTGAGCAACCAGAAGTACCACGACTTCGTCCGCGCCTACGGCCAGGAGACAGTCGGCCTCGTCACCGGCGAGAACACGATCAACGACGGCGCGCCGGTGGTCGTGATGACCACCGAGATCCTGCGCAACCTGATCTACGAAGACCCGGGCCGCCTCGACCTCGTGCGCTACGTCGTCCTCGACGAGGTCCACTACATCGACGACTTTCCGCGCGGCTCGGTGTGGGAGGAGATCGTCATCCAGGCGCCCCTCACGATCAAGCTGGTCGGCCTGTCGGCGACGATCGGCAACTACCGCGAGATCGCCGAGTGGATGGCCGAGAACCGCGGCGGCATGGAGACCGTCTTCCACGACGTCCGGCCGGTGGAGCTGAAGATGTGGCTGGCGATCCACAACCGCCTCTACCCGCTGTTCAAAGCGGACGGCGGCATCGACCAGCGCACCTGGAGCAGGGCGGCGCAGGAGGAGGAGGCGTCGTACCGGATCGGCGGCTACCGAGGCTTGCCCTCCAACGACCTGCTGCACGTGATCGAACAGCTCCGCGGGACCGAGATGCTGCCCGCGATCTACTTCATCTTCTCCAGGCGGGGCTGCCGCGAGGCGCTGCAGCGCTGCGCCTACCACGAGCTCGACCTGACCACGGCCGCCGAGAAAGAGGCGATCGACCGCGTGGCCGCGGAGCGCCTGCAAGGCCTGAAGGACCAGGACGAGGAGGCGCTGTTCCGGCGCATGGTCGACGCCCGGCTCCTGCGCCGCGGCCTGGCCGAGCACCACGCGGGCCTGCTCCCCTACCACAAGGAGATGGTCGAGGAGCTCTTCCAGCGCGGCCTCATCAAGGTCGTGTTCGCAACCGAGACCCTGTCCCTCGGCATCAACATGCCGGCGCGAGGCGTCGCCGTCTCATCGTTCACGAAGTTCGACGGCGTCAACTTCTCGACCCTGACCACGGGCGAGCTGACACAGCTGATGGGCCGCGCGGGCAGGCGCGGCATCGACGTCATCGGCCATGGCGTGATCCTGAAGGAGGCCGACGTCGAGGTCGGCACGATCTACGAGGTCGCGATGGGCCCGACGCTCGTCGTCGAGTCGAAGTTCCTCCCCAGCTACAACATGGCGCTCAACCTGCTGCGCGTCTACACGCCAGAGGAGGCCGAGGGCTTGATGCAGCGCTCCTTCGGCCAGTACCAGAAGCGGCTCGCCGCGGCCGAGACGGAGGAGCGCCTGGCCAACGTCAGGGAGAGGCTCGGCGACGCGCAGCGCATGTGGGAAGACCCGCAGGTCTCGATCGAGGACGTCGGGCAGTATTTCAAGCTCGAGGAGCGACGGCGGGCGATCCGGATCGAGCTGCGCCGCCTGCGCCGCGAGGCCGGGGCGGAGCGCCATCACCGCCGAGGCCGGCAGCGCGGCCAGGGCCACGCCGGGCGCCTTGCCCAGCGCCTCGAGGTCGAAGCCAAGGGACTGCTCGAGCGTCAGCGGAAGCTCAAGGTCGTGCGCTCGCCTCGGTTTGGCGAGCTGCTGCAGAAGTACGGCGAGATCCGGGGGCTGCAGCAGGAGCTCGACCGGGCAAAGCACGAGGCGACCGGCCAGATGGACGAGTACCCGCGCAAGCTGCGCCGGCTGACCCGGATCCTCGAGGAGGCGGGCTTCCTCTCCAGGAACAAACCGACCGACAAGGGCCTCTTCGCCGCCCGTGTGTACGGCGAGAACACGATCCTGGTCGCCGAGGCGGTGTCGCTCGGCTGGTTCGAAGGCCTGACGCCGGAGGAGCTGTGCGCGGTGCTGGTCATGCTCGCGGCCGAGGACCGGGAACGGAGAGGCGAGCGGCAGCAACAGCGCAGCCCTCGCCGCTATCCCACGCCGGCGATCGCGCAGACCGCGCGACTGGTGCGGTCGCTGTACTTCAGGTTCGCGGACATGGAGCGCGACCTCGACGAGCCGAACCTCCGCCAGCCCTCACATGACTACATCGACTTCGCGTTCCGGTGGGCGTCGGGTGAGGCGCTGGACAGGATCCCGCTCCCGCCGAACGTCGACATCGGCGACGCGATCAAGGCCATGAAAGCCCTCTACTCGCTCCTGCGCCAGCTCGAGTTCGCGGTCCGGCAGGCGAAGTCGTCTTTGCTGGACACGGTGACCCGCGCCGTGGCCCTGATGGAGCGCGACGTGATCAAGCGAACGTATTAGCGCCTTCCTCGGATAGTCGCGACTATCAACTATTCCCGACCCTGAAAAGCCTCGATAGTCGCGACTATCCGGGGTGATAGCGGCCCCTTAGACTGCGTTTCATGGCCCGCAAGCGACGCGTCCTCGTCACCGGCGTGGCCAGATGGTGGGGCGCGCTCGTCGTCCAGCGGCTGGTCGAGGACCCCGACGTCGCCGAGGTCATCGGCATCGACATCCGCGAGCCTCGGTACGACCTCGGCCGGGCCGACTACCTCAAGCTCGACATCCGGCACTCGCTGATCGGCAAGCTCGTGCGGGCGGTGGGCATCGACACCGTCGTCCACACGCTCACGCGCATCGACTCGTTCGACATGGACCCCGCGCGGGCGCACGAGATGAACGTCATCGGCACGCTCAACCTGCTGGCCGGCTGCGCGGGGGAAGGCAGCCCTGTGCGCCGCTTCGTGCTGAAGTCGTCAGGGCACGTCTACGGCTCGCGATTCGACCTGCCGACCGGCCTGCGCGAGGACCACCGCCTCGACACCAACTCGCACCACCAGTTCGTGCGCGACATCGTCGAGGTCGAGTCCTACGTCGGCGATTTCGCGGTCCGCAACCCGAACATCACGATCCTGACGCTGCGCTTCGGCAACAGCCTCAACCCGCGGGAGCCGCAGCCACTGGCGCGGTACCTGGACCTGGAGGTCGTGCCCACGGTCATCGGCTACGACCCGCCGCTTCAGCTCATCCACAGCGAGGACTGCATCGACGCGATGGTCCTGGCCACCAAGCGCGGGCCGGGCGGCGCCTACAACATCGCCCCGGCGGGGAACGAGCCGCTGTCCGTTCTGCTGGACTCGGCGGGCAAGCTCCACGCGCCCCTTCTTCCGCCGCTCGGCCTGGGAGTCGCCGCTTTAGCGATCCGCAAGGCGGGCGTCGCGTTCCTGTCGCCGCAGCTGCTCGACCTTCTGCGCTGGGGCCGGACGCTGGCGGCGAACAAGGCGGCGCGGGAGCTTGGCTTCCGCGCCAAGCGCGACACCCGCGCGGCCTTCGAGGACTTCATCCAGCAGCGCCGGGTGCTGCGCTACGAGCCGGACCGGCACACGTATCAGTACGAGAAGGAGCTGGAGGACTTCATCCACAGCCGCCAGGTCGCGTCGGAGAACGGCGAGACGAACGGCGAGATTGCTAGGGCTCGCCCCCGCCACCCCCGTCGACGACAAGCACTTCCCCGTTCACGTAGCTAGCCGCATCCGAGACGAGGAACAGCACCTCTCCGGCGACCTCTTCCGGCTGCCCGATCCGGCCCATGGGGTTCTGCGCCAGCACGCGCTCGAGGATGGCCTCGTTGCCCCACAGCGCCTCCGCGAACCGCGTCTTGACCAGCCCCGGTGCGACCGCGTTGACCCGCACCTTGCCGCCGATCTCGCGCGCCAGCTGGCGGGTCAGCATGATCACGGCCGCCTTCGTGACGTTGTAGACCCCGAGCCCGATGCCCGGCCGCAGCCCGCCGATGCTCGCGATGTTGACAAGCGCGCCGCCGCGCGACTCCATCGACGCCTCGTAGACGAGCTTGGTCAGGATGAACATTCCGCGGAGATTGACCTCGAAGGTCTTGTCCCAGGCAGCAAGCTCGGCGCCGAGCACCGGCCCGAAGTACGGGTTTGTGGCCGCGTTGTTGACCAGGATGTCGATCCGCGAAAAGCGCTGCATCACGTCTTGGACGAGCCTCTCCAACTCGTCGGGGCGGCCTGCGTGGGCCGCGATCGCGACCGCCTTTTCCGGGTGATCGGCGTTGATCCGCGCGGCCTCGGCATCCAGGTCGGCCTGCTTGCGGCTCGAGAGCACCACGGTGGCGCCGTGCTCGGCCAGGGCGCCGGCGATCGCGCTGCCGATGCCGCGGCTGGCGCCCGTGACCAGCGCCACGCGCCCGGACAGGTCGAACCGGGAGCTTGCGGGCACGGCTGATACGATAACCGCCGCTCTATTTCGTTTGATTTCGATTTATTTCTAGGGGTGAGATGGCGATCTCGGGCAAGGCAGCCGACGAAATTCTCGAGCGCATCTTCCAGCCGACGACCAAGCCGAGCGCGCGCGACCAGGCTGAGGAGACGCTCAGACACCCCAAACGGCTCGTCTATGTGGCGATGTCGAACAAGGTCTTCTACTGGCGCGCACACATCCAGAAGTACGTGCTCGACGCCGGCCTCGTGCCGGTGAGCCCGTTCATGCTCTTCGACTACTACCTCATGCACACGGTCGGCAAGGACGTGGTGCGCGAGGCAATGAACAACCTTCTCGCCAAATGCGACGAGGTCTGGGTCTTCGGGCGCCTGTCACTTGGTGTGAAGGTGCAAGTCGGCATCGCCAAGCGCATGAACAAGCCGATCCGCTATTTCGACATCTCCGACCTGCCCGTGACGGTCATGCCGATCACCGAAGAGACCGCCCAGGAAGAGCTAAAGGACTAGGCCGCCGCTCCGATCCGGCGGTACCACCGTTCGGGCTCGGTCAGCTCGTCCAGCCGCGGCATCGCATCGGCGCCGGCCCACGCGCGGTTCAGCACGTCCATCCCGTGCGCGTCGTAGATCGCGCGAGCGAACGCCTCGCCCTTCTGATACTGCTGCAACTTCAGGTCCAGCCCGGTGAGCCGCCAGATGATGATCTCGACGATGCTGCGGCCGGCACCCCTCGCCTTGTACGCGTCCTCCAGCTGCTGGAAACCGGGCAGCAGCTTCGTGCCCAGCTCGTTCATTACCAGGTTGCTGTAGCCCTCGATGAACGACATCGAGCCCTGCATCTGGCGCATCACGCGCCACTGGGCGGGCAGGACGCCGGCGAACGCCGCAACTCGCGCGGCCGCTGGACCCGTCTTCGTTACCGACTCCAACAGCACCCGCATGGATGACTCCATGTAGCCCTTCAGCCAGGGGTGCGCTGCGAACTGCCAGGCGTGGGTCATCTCGTGGAGGATCAGCCAGCGCCGGAGGTCCTCGCCGGGAAGGTTTGCCTTGCTTCCCCACTCCTCGACGTTCGTCTCGACGAGATACAGCCCATCCGTGGTGACGGGCTCGGTGCCGAGCAGCTGCGGGTCGTACTGACCGAGCACGCGGCGGCCGAGGAACGCCAGCAGGAAGGCGACGTAGTGGTTGAGCCCGGCGCGGCCGGCTTCGACCGCGAGCGAGTTGGGCAGCCGGCCGCGCTCCAGGATCGGGTCCACGACGCGGCGCAGGATGCCTAGGTTCAGGTCGAGCCACATGACGCGGTCCAGGGCAGAGAATTCGGGAAGCGAGGCTCCGGCCGGCAGCGGTCCGACGAAGCTCAGCAGCGGCTTTTCGAGCTGGGCGGCCAGCAGGCGGTAGTCACGCTGCGCGGCCCCGAGATCGACTGGTGGGGCCGACGAGGAAAGCCATGTTCGAGCCCGGCGCCGTACATCGTCCCAATCGAGCAGAACGCCGGTGCCGCCACGCGGGCGTACGGCTTCGGCGACAGCGACCGTGGCCAGGCCGGCCATCAGGCCGAATATGGCGGCCGAGCGGACCGATCGGTTCACCCAATCCAGCCTACCGGCCCCCGGGGCCGGTCTGCTGGACGGTCAGCTCAAATCACGCTTTTGCCGGCAAAACTGTGGCTGGGCTCACCGACTTCTCGGACTTTGCCGGCAAAACGGGCCCTTTGCGCTAGTAGATATACGGCCAGCTGCGGTTGCGCTTGAAGACGACCTTGCATGCGTCGCAGCGGAAGACGATCTGCAGCTGGCGGCGGCCTATGGCCGACGCGTCCCGCCCGCATACCGGGCAGGAGGCGGTCTCATCCATGAACGGCGCGGGCAGGGGGTCGACCTTGATTTCCAGGCGGCGGCGTTTCTTAGACATCTCCTCGACCTTTGCTTAACGCAGGGTGTGGAAAACCCTGCGCGGGGTTGCTGGGACGGGGTATCCACGAATCAGACATCGAGCAGGCTTACATCCAGATTTCTCAATCCCTCCGGTGGTTCGACTCCAGCGTCCTGAAGGCGCTTCAGCAGCGCGAGGATGAAGCGGACCCCGGCCAGGTTCACGCCGTGCTTGCGCGTGAGGGTCTGGATGGCCTGGAGCTTCATCACGTCGCGCCGCGAGTAGCGCCTGCGGTTGGTTACCGTCCGCTTCGGACGGATCATGTCCAGGTG